>NZ_SRLW01000153.1:0-23491 GCF_006518215.1 Myxococcus sp. AB025B | reverse complement strand
ATAAGAGACAGGCGCTGGACATCGACATGACGGTGACGGTGGGGGACGTCACGCACGCGGCCGAGTCGGCGCGGTCCATCTTGAAGCGAGGCATCACGACGTTGAAGGTGAAGGTCGGCGCGCTCTCACCGGACCAGGACGCGGCGCGGATGGTGGCCATCCACGAGGTGGCGCCGCGGGCGCGGCTGTTCGCGGATGCGAACGGGGGTTACGACGTGGCGGAGGCGCTCGCGTTCGTGAAGGAGCTGGAGCGGGCGGGGGTGCCGCTGGCGTTGCTGGAGCAGCCGGTGCCGGCGTCGGACCTGGCGGGGATGGCGGAGGTGGCGAGGCGCTCGAAGGTGCGGGTGTGCGCGGACGAGTCGGCGCGCTCGGCGAAGGACGTGCTGCGGCTCATCCGCGAGGGGGCGGCGCACGGCATCAACATCAAGACGATGAAGTGCGGGGTGGTGGAGGCGCTGACGATGTGGAGCCTGGCGCGGGCGGCGGGGCTGGAGTTGATGGTGGGAGGGATGGTGGAGAGCGTGCTGGCGATGAGCGCGTCGGCGCACCTGGCGGCGGGGCTGGGGGGCTTCACGTACGCGGATCTGGACACGCCGTTGTTCATCGCGCGGCATCCGTTCCGGAGTGGCATCCGGTACGAGGGCTCGCGGTTGCACCTGGATGAAGGGGCGATGGGGCACGGTGTCACATTGAGCTGACCCAAGAGGTGGCGCGCGCGCGTTAGGATGGGCGCATGGGTCTGGCCGTCTGTGTGGGTTGCGGCGAAACGAAGGAGGGCGCGTTCGACGTCTGCGACGGGTGCGGTCTGGACCCGGCGCGCGGCGGCACGGACCGGATGCTCCAGGCGCGCAGCCTGTGGTTGTCGGAGCGATTCTTCTCGGAGCGGGAGCTGGTGGAGCTCGGGCGCAAGCTGAGCACGGGCGAGCCGGTGGCCTACGACACGGGGCAGCTGTCGCAGCTGGTGGACGAGCTGAAGACGCAGAAGCTGCCGGTCATCTCCCAGGCGTCTCCGGGGTGCTCCATCGTGACGTGGAGCCTGTTGGGCATGTTGCTGGCATTGGCCGCGGGGCTCGCGTACCTGTATGGCACGTGGAGACACTGAGACTGTTGCATCAGGGTGACGGGACTGCCGCGGCGGCGACGTCGAGGGCCTTGTCGAGCTGCGGGTCCTTGCCGGAGGCATAGGGCAGTGCGTCGGGGACCTCGACGTCCACGGGGACGCCGACGCCCTCGAGCAGGACGCCCTCGACTTCGACGGCCTCGACAGCGAGGTAGAGCAGGTCACCGGTGGACAGGCGCAGTGGGGTGCCGGCGAGCACGGCGCCCGCGGTGTGCTGGCCCACGAGGGTGGCGAGCCCGAGCCGTTTCATGGTGAAGGCGACGATCTCCTTCCCGCTGCGGGAGTTGCCGTTGACGAGGAGGACGACGGGTTTGTGCCAGGTGGCGGACCACGGGTTGCGGCGGCCGTCGCGGCCGATGCCGACGAAGCGGGGGACGGCGCGGTTGAAGAGGTTGAGGAAGGTGGGATTGCAGCCGCCCCAGCCGTCGCGGAAGTCGATGACGACGGCGTCGGCCTGGGCGAAGTCGTCGGAGAGGGCGTCCTGGAGCTTCTGTTGATGCTCGGGGCCGGCGCACGAGTAGAGCTGCTGGTAGGCGACGCGGCGGCCCTGGTGGTCGATGACGCGGGTGCTGGCGTGCTGGGCGTCGAGCCACTCGGCCTTTGGGTTCACGAGGCGCGGGGTGATGGTGAGGACGGTGGGTTCGGCGCCGAGGGTGCGCTCGATGGTGAAGCGCGTGGGCTTGTTGGCGCGCTGGGTGAGTGAGGCGAGGGAGGTGAAGGGTTTGCCTTCGACGGAGAGGAGGCGGTCTCCGCGCAGCAGGCCGGCCTTGGCGGCGGGGCCGTGGGCGAAGACCTGGCGGGCGAAGAAACCTTGTGGGGTCTCCTGGATGTCGGCGCCAATGCTGGGGGCCTCGACCTTGGGGAGCTTGAGGTGGCGCTGGAAGATGGCGGAGAGGTCGGCGTGGCCGGTGGCGCCGCGCGGGTAGAAGGCGGTGTGCGAGGCGTTGAGCTCGGCGAGGGCGGCCTGGGTGCGCCGGGCGAAGTCGTCCGCGCTCGTGGCCGCGGCGCCATAGCCCTGATGCTTCGTGGCCCAGGCCTCGCCGCGCTTCGCGTCGTAGAAGCGCGAGCGGACGTGGTCGACGACTTCGTCACCGGGCTTGAGGAACGGGCTCGCGGCGTAGGAGCTCGTGGCAAGCAGGGCGGTGGCCAGCAGGATGCTGGGATAGAGACGCTTCGACATGGCCGCGGGCTCCTCCTGGTGGACAGTATCAGGCGCGTCATTCCTGGGACGCCCCTGGGTCGTCTGTCAGCGTCGTCTGGTACTGCCTGGGTGTGCCCGCCTCACCGCGGGCCTCTTGCCGGGGACTACCATGACGCTTCGTTGGGTGGTGTTGCTGCTCCTGTCGATGGCCGTTACGGGGTGCGCGACGGGTCGCGTCGTGCGGCTGGAGACCGGGGAGGACACCTTCCTCGTCACCCCTCACGAGGAGCCTGATGCGGAAGTGAGTGCGGCTGAACTCGGAGACGACGAATTCGAGGAGGCCCTCACGGAGCTGGCGCGAGATGTTCCTCTCTCTCGCAACCCCATGCAGGCCGCGCGGGAGCGCTTCGGCGTTCCGTCCCGGAGCGGAGTGTATGGGTATGAGCGTGGTTCAGCGCGACTCATCCCCCAGCGCGGAGGGGACGCGAACGGACCCCGGCTGCTGGAGGACTACGCGGACGAGGCACTCACGCGCGCCTACGGCCAGTGGTGTGAACGGAAGGACCGACCTGGGGACTGCTTGCGGCTGCTGGACGAGGGCCCGCTGCTGGCCAGCGACGGCAAGTACACCTGGGCCCTGGCCATCGCCATGGACTCGGTGTTGGAGGAGACGGCCGAAGCCCTGGAGGACATGACGGACCCCCAGGCCGTCGTCGCTGGCATCACCGCCTCCGCGACGATGTACCTGCTCTTGTGGTCGCTGCCCGAACCGGTGAGCAAAGGCGTGGCGGCGACCCTGACAGCCTGTCTCATCGCCTACCTGGGCGTGGACACGGTGTGGAGCATGCTGGACGGGTGGTTGACCCTGATGCGCCAGGTGGACCGGGCAACGAGCGTCGAGCAACTCCACGCGGCGGGCGAGGCGTACGGAGAGGTGCTCGGGGAGAACGCGGCGCGCGTCTTCGTGATGCTGGCCACGGTGGCCATCGGGAACACGGCGGGGCTCGCGGCGAAGTCAGTGGGGTTGCCGGGCTCCGCCCAGGCGGCCCTGGCCGTGGAGTCCCAAGCGGGCTTCCAGTACACGGCCGTGGGCAGCGTGAGCGCGGTCGCCTTGACGGCGGAGGGCTTCACCATCGCGCTCGCGCCGAACGCCGTGGCCATGGCGAGCCGGAGAGGGCGCAGCGAGCGTCATCACATCGCCACGAACAAGAACGACGTCTCCACCGCGCGCGGCGGGCCCTGGACGCCAGTATTCAGGAAGTTGTTCGCACGAGCAGGGATGCAGTTGAAGGACTCCGAGAATATTGTCGAAGTCCTGGGCCACAAGGGACCGCACCCGCAGCAGTATCACGCGCACGTCGAAGAGCGCCTAAGTCTGGCTTTGGGGAGGTGCCGCAAGTTGGAAGATTGCCGGAAAGCTCTGACGGATGCGCTCCGCATTCTCGCCAGGGAAGCGCAGACTCCAGGAACCAAAATCCACAGGCTTTTGACTCAAGACCCATGAGGACTCTAGGAAGTCCACCATGTCGAACCCGTCTCGATACTTCAGGCTCAGAGAAGACATGCAGGCTGGAAACTGGTTCCTTGGAGACCCGCTGGACGAAGCGGGCACCGAGGTCGAGGAGATCTGGCAGTTCGTCGAGGGGCGGCCCATCCAGCTTGCGGGGCGCCTGAAGTTTCCTCTCGAGGAGCCCGGAAGATGGTTGGACTTCTGTACGGCCGGCGCCGGTAGAGCGCCTGTTGTCCACGCCAGGGTGGCCAACCTCTTCGCGGAGCTGGCACCCGACGATGTACAATTGATACCCGTCGATGTCGAAGGCCGCCCGGATCAGCACGTTCTGCTCATCGCCACGAAGCTGATCCGGTGCATCGATGACGAAGCCTCGGAAGAGGTAACATACTACGAGCCCGAGGACGACGTGCCGGAGAAGCTCGGCCAGTACAAAGGCATCTTTGGGATGCGAATCGACCGCACGAAGGTGGGCGGCGCGAAGGTCTTCCGCACCTGGGGCTGGGAGGTCGCCCTCATCATCTCCGAGGACCTCAAGGTTGCCATGGAGCGCGCGAAAATCACGGGGGCGAAGTTCGAGGAAGTCTGAGCCGACACACAAACTCCAGGCGTCCCCAGGTGAGACTGCCCCGGCTCCGTGAATCCCTGTCCGTGCCCTCTTCCGGCTCGGTGAATCCACCGCCTTCGCGTTCAGCCGTGAGCACTCACGGCTCCGACGCGAGCGGCGCGTGGAGCACCCCGTTATGGAAGAGGTTCCGTGCTGGATGCACCCCTCTCACCCTTGCGTCTCGCGTTGGTCGCGGAGGACCCGCTCGCTCGAGGTGCGCTCTCACGAGTGCTCGGGGACCAGGGGAGCGAGCTGCAACTGTTGGCCTCGGGCACGCAGGTGGAGCTGGAGACCACGCGGGGCGAAGCACCTGACGTGGTCCTCTGGGACACGGGCCTGCGCCTCGTGGACACAGAGGCGCGAGTGGACGCACCAGACCTTGGAGCACCCGTGCTCGCGCTGGTCGCGGACGACGCAGCGGGCGAGCTGGCACTCGGCGCGGGAGCCAAGGGGTTGTTGTTCCGCGACGTAAGCCCAGGTCCGCTCACGGCGGCGCTGTACGCGGTGGCGCGGGGGCTCGCGGTGTTCGACCCAGGGCTCTCGGAGCTGCGGGCCAGCACGAGGACCACGGCCTCCGTGAGCACGAGCGCTCAGGGACCTGATGCCCTCACGCCGAGGGAGCGCGAGGTGCTCGCGTTGCTGGCGGAGGGCCTGTCGAACAAGGCCATCGCGGACCGACTCGGCATCAGCGAGCACACAGCCAAGTTCCACGTGAACGCGGTGCTCGCCAAGCTGGGTGTCCAGCGACGCACCGAGGCCGTCGTCCGCGCCGCGCGAATGGGCCTTGTCACCCTGTGAGCCAATCGCCCCAGCGATGCTAGGCTCCCACCCGCAATGGCGAACCAGGATTGGGTGTCGCGCCTGCTGTCCGGGCGCGCGTCGGTGGACAAGGGGCTCAACGTCCACCTCTCCGAGCGTGACGGCGGCAGCCTCCACGACAAGATGCGGCAGGCGTACTGGTGGATCACCAACAACGCCGTCATCTGCCCCTACTACGACATCGAGTTCGGCGGCTCCGCCGCCCTCAAGAGCAGCGCCGGGGACGAGCTCCACCTCCCCGAGGACATGAGCTACAGCTCCTTCGTCCTCATCCCCCTGCTCACCCTCTTCACCTGTCGCCGAGCCCTCCTCATCGGCGGACCCGGCCGCGGAAAGACCACCTCCGCCGTCCTCATGGCGCTGCTCTCCGGCATGTCCCGCGAGGACATCCACCGCTCCATCCAACGCGGCCACCCCCAGCTCTCCATCGCCGACCTGCTCGGCGCCCCCCTCCCCTCCGACATGCTCAAGGCGGAGGACCTCTCCGCCGTCAAGGTGAGCTGGCGCAAGTGGATCACCCAACGCGTCAAGATCATCGACGAGTACAACCGCATCCCCACCAAGACCCAGTCCGCCCTGCTCTCCCTCATGGCCGAGGGCTACGCGGAGATGATGGACCAGTACGTCTACGCGGGCCGCTCGTCCTGGTTCCTCACCGCCAATGACGACCAGGGCGGCGGCACCTTCCAGGTCATCGAGGCCCTCAAGGACCGCCTCGACGTCGTCGTGCGCGCCGTCCCCTTCAACTCGAACTTCATCGACACCCTCCTCCAGCGCATCGAAGCCGACAAGTCTCCCGAGGAGCTGCTCCCCAAGGACATCGTCTTCACCCCCGGCGAGCTGGAGCGCGCCTACACCTCCATCCTCGAGGTCGAGGTCCCCCGAGACGTCCTGGAGCGCGTGGCCTTCTTCCTCGGCCAGCTCGACTTCTGCCGCATGGCGTCCCCCCGCTTCGAGTTCAAGCACAAGGACACCCTCAAGCTCGCCGGGCAGACCGTGTCCGCCGTGTGCAACGAGCAGTGCCCGCTCGACAAGAAGGTACACCTCTGCACGCAGACCGAGAACGGCGTCAGCGTGCGCGCCTACCAGACCATCCTCCACTACGCGAAGGCGCTCGCCTTCTTCCGCGGTCACTCCGTCGTGGAGCTGGAGGACTTCCGTCAAATCGCCCCGTGGGTGCTGCACGAGAAGCTGGTCCCCAACACCCGCAGCGCCTTCTTCGAGGTGAAGGGCCACAAGCTCCTCCTCCAGGACCGCGTCGCGTGGATCCGCCACATGTTCGACATGGCCATGGGCCACCACGAGAAGCACGAGCCCATCCGCCGCAAGGTGGGCGTGCTGCGCGAACAGCTCGACAAGGGCCTGTCCGGCATCGACCTGCGCACCACCGAGAAGCGCCTCACCGCCGTCACCGCGCTGATGAACGAGCTGCTCACGAAGCAGGAGCTCTCCGGTCCCATCTACGAGGACCTCATCCACTTGAAGTCCATGTACAGCCGCTACCGGAACTACGCGACGTGGCTCAAGGAGAACCCGGGCGGCGGAGGTCGGCCGTGAGCAGCTACGCCGACGAGCTCGAGTCCAGCGCCCGCGCCCGCTACGTCCGCTGGGACGCGGACCTGTGGCGCGAGCTGATTCAAGGCCCCGCGCGAAAGCTCGGTGACGCCCTCACCCAGTCCGGCACCGCGCCGGAAGAAGCCGAGGAGCTCCTGCGCGCCTACCTGCGCCTGGGCGCCGAGGCCATCGGCCTGGGCTACCTCTACCCCGCCACCGCGGGACGCCAGAACTTCTTCACCCTCGCGTGGTCCGACCTGGTGCCCCGCCTGCTCACCGGCGTCCCCGCCCCCGAGCGCGCCGGCGTGCTCGCGCAGCTCTGGAACGTGGGGGAGAACCTGGAGTCCACGCCGCCGTGGGTGCAGCGCATCTTCTACCGCGTGAGCCAGCGGCTCGGCTCGCTCGCGGGCATCGAGGAGCGCCTGCGCGAGACGGCCGCGCTCGCGATGGAGCCTCCCGCCTCGAAGCTGGGCGACAAGGCCCAGCCCTTCCTCGTCGACCTGTCCCGCGAGGACAGCCGCTTCCTCCCCGGCGCGATGCACTTCCTCGCGCCCACGGTGCTGTGCGTGCACGACCGGCACCGTCACGCGGTGGCCGGACGCGAGGCCGCGACGCAGGGCCTGCTGCTCGCGGACACGCCGATTCCGCTCGGCGCCATGGGCTGCCGCGAGACGCCCGAGGTGACGCACCAGCACACGCCCCACCTGGGCGCCGTGTCGTGGAACGACCCGCGCGTGGACGCGTGGTACGCCACCCTCACCAACGACTGGCGCGCCGCCGGCACGCTGGACACGTCGCAGCACGTGCTGGTGCTCGTGCCCGCATGAGCCCGTCGCGCTTCACGCCCGAGCACATCGCGCAGTGCTGGCGTCAGGCGCTGGCGCTGTGGGACGTGCAGGTGCGGCTGAGCCCGCCGGAGCCCCACGTCCCCTTCCAGCCGGACGCGGACCACGCGAACGAGCCGCTCGCGTACATCGACCTCGCCAGGCGACAGGTCTTCGTGCACTTCGAGCTGCTCCAATCCATGGGCGCGGCGGACAGTCTGTTGGCGGTGCTCGCGCATGAAATCGGCCACCACGCGAGGTTCCCCCACACGCTCGGCTGGGACGCGGAGCTGCGCGTCGTGGAGCAGCGGCTGGTCCCCGGGCTGAAGCAGTCGCTCACCAACCTCTTCTACGATTTGCAGGTGAACGAGGTGGTGGGCCGCACCCACGCGGAGGACCTGTGCCGCGTGTACCGGGGCTTCCAGCGCACGCGCGGCGACACGCCGACGTCTCCGCTGTTCTTCTTCTACCTCGCCATCTACGAGGAGCTGTGGGGCCGCGAGCCCGGGGACCTGGTGCCCCCCGCCGCGATGGCACCGATGGAGGCGCAGTTCCCCGGCCTGCGCGCGGAGGCGCGGATGTTCGCGCAGACGTTCTACGCGCTACCGAACCCGCGGCTGCAGTTCCTGTACTTCTGCGCCGCCTTCATCCGCTACCTCGGCAAGCCCGACGAGCTGTCCTATGTCCTGCCGCTGGGCGATGACGTGTCGCAGCCGGACGTGGATGACTGGGACGCCGCGCTCCAGAGCGGAGGCCGCTGGGAGGACGTGCTCGACGAGGCGCGCGAGCGCGGATGACTCGACGCGGTGCCCGACGCGACGGAGCCGGACCTGCTGGACCAGATTCGCCGCATCACCCACCACCTGCCGGGCGTGGGGGATGGGAAGCTGCGCCAGGCGCTCGTCGCGCGGCACTACCGGCGGCTCGTCGACCAGCACCTGGTGAAGCTGCCGTCCGCGCCGTCCCGACCGGAGCCGTACCTGCGCACCACCCCCCAGGCCTGGGAGCATGGCGACGACCCGTCCGCCATCGACTGGACGCTGACGGTGCTCACGCAGGGACACCTGGCCGCGGTGTCGCCGCTGCGCCGCGAGCTGGAGGCCGACGTGCCGCCTCCGTCCGAGCTCGGCGTGCCGTCGGTGGAGCTCTACCTGGACACCAGCGGCTCCATGCCCGACCCCGCGCGGCAGCTCAACGCGATGACGCTGGCCGCGCAGGTGCTGTCCGCCTCCGCGCTGCGCAAGAAGGCGAAGGTGCGCGGCGTCATCTACTCGCACCACGCGCCCGTCGTCTCGCCGTGGATGTACGACGAGGAGCGGGCGCGCGACTTCCTCCTGGGCTACATCGGCGGAGGGACGCAGTATCCCTTCGACATCCTGAGCGCGCTGTCCGAGGAGGAGCCGGACGCGCTGCGGGTCATCATCTCCGACAGCGACTTCCTGGCGAACGTGGCGGCGAAGGGAGCGATGGAGGCGCTGGTCCGCGCGACGAGGCGCTCGCGGCTGCTCGTGGCGTTCCTCGCGTTGGGGGAGGACCTGCGCGCGCGGCAGGTGCTCGGGCCGGTGTTGAAGGAGCGCAACTTCCGCCTGGTGGTGGTGAAATGGCTGTCGGACTTCGGCCAGGCCGCCGCGGCCCTGTCCCAGGCCCTGCTGGAGAAGTGATGGTCTTCGACGTCAAGGACATCCAGAAGCAGCTCACCGCGGCGCCCATCGTGTCGCCGTATCCGCACGA
This sequence comes from Myxococcus sp. AB025B, assembly GCF_006518215.1. Taxonomy (NCBI): domain Bacteria; kingdom Pseudomonadati; phylum Myxococcota; class Myxococcia; order Myxococcales; family Myxococcaceae; genus Myxococcus; species Myxococcus sp. AB025B. The sequence goes on along the minus strand of NZ_SRLW01000153.1, from coordinate 14,185 downwards.
CCTGGCGATGGCCATCGTCTGCGACACGTTCCGGCTCGCGGGCCTGAGGCCGCCGTCGCGTGCGGACTGGGAGGACCTGGAGCGGCGCTCGAAGCAGGGGGCGCTCTTCCGGGAGCAGGTGGTGATGCTCGCGTACGCGCTGACGTCGTCCTCGCTGCGGGCGGACACGGTGGCGTCGCTGCGCAAGAACGTCGACACGCCGAGGCTCCTGCGCGGGTTCTTCCTGGAGGTGGAGCCGCTGACGGCGGAGATGATTCGCTCGAACGCGTTCCGCCAGGAGGAGTTCCTGCGCAAGTGGGTGCACGCGGTGGACGGGCAGGTGAAGAACGAGTCGCCGAAGGAGTCCGCCGCGCGGCGCAACCAGCTCGACTACCGCACCGCGCTCCGGGAGATGGAGCGGGCGGAGCAGGCGAGGAAGAAGGAAGCGGACCGACGCGCGAAGGAACTCCAGGAGGCGGCCCAGCGGGCGACGGACGCGCGAGGGTGGCGCGAGTGACGCTGGGTCTCCCGTCGGACGCGCGCGTGGCGCCTCGCGCGAACATCCGTCGGGACACCGCCTCTCAGCGGCCCCATGAGCCCTGGGCGAAGGCAATCGCCCGCGAGCTGTCGCACTTCGCGTCGCTCGAGGATGAAGCCGAGGCCCGCGCGGCATTGGAGTCGCGCCTGGGTGCGCTGCGGGACACGCTGCTCGCCTCGCCGTACTACACGCGGCGACTGCGGGAGGCGGGGTTGCATCCGGGTGATTTGCGGACGCTCGCGGACCTGGAGCACTTCCCACTGCTGGAGCGAGAGGTGCTCGCCAGGCACTGGGACGAGGTGCCGCGACCGCTGGAGCCAGCGGACGAGGGCGTGGTGGTGCGCAGCTCCGGCTCCACGGGCGAGCCGGTGAAGGTGGTGCGGGACAGGCGGGACTGCCTGCACATGTGGGCGGTGCTGCGCTTCTGGCTGGAGCGTGCGGGCGCGGTGTTGCCGCCGCGTCCGCGCGTGGTGTTGCTCGACGCGCTGCCTGGAGGGCTAGAGTACTCGGTGCGGCTGCGCATCCTCGAGGAGGGGGCGCTGCATCGAATCTCGGTGCTGCGGGAGGATGCGAGAGCGCGGCTGTGTCGGGTGCGGCCGACGGTCCTCTTCTCGGACCCGGAGGGATTGCGTTGGTTGGCGGAGCAGCGCGAGGTGCCCACGCCCGCGCTGGTGCTCACGTCGGCGCAGCACCTGCCCGAGGACACGCGCGAGGCGCTGGCGCGCGGGGTGCCGGCACCGGTGCTCAACTACTACGCCTCCACGGAGACAGGTCCGATAGCGTGGGAGTGCCTGCGGGGCGTGGGGCGCTTCCACGTCCTCGCGCCGGATGTGTGGCTGGAGCCGGGGAAGGACGAGGTCATCGTGACGCGGCTGCGGCCCAGCGTGTTGCCGCTGCTGCGCTATCGCCCCGGGGACTCGGGCTCCGTGCGGCGCGACGCGTGTGCCTGCGGCTTCCACGGATGGACGCTGGAGGGCTTCGGAGGACGGGGTGCCTGTCACTTCACGACACCCACGGGTCGGCGGGTGGACGCGTGGGCGCTGGCGTGGGTGTTCAAGCACCACGCGCTGCGCGCCTTCCGACTGACGCAGGTGGAGGGCACGCGCTTCGAGCTGGAGCTGGCCGACGCGCGAGCGCAGGACGTGCCCGCGCTGTGCGAGCGCCTCTCCGCCGCCCTGCGCAACCTCGGCTGGCGCGAGACCCCGCGGATTGAAGTGCGTGCAGTGAGCGCCGAGTCCCTGTCCTCGGGCACCAAGCCCCTGCCCTTCCGCTCGCGGCTTCCGTAGTCGTCACGGCACGACAGTCAAAACAGACACCCCGGGCGGGGCTACCTGCCACACCCGCATGACAGGCTGAGCTGTTAGATGTTGTGGCCCATGCCCCTCCATCGACCCCATTGGCTGAGGTGGGTTGTGCCCTGGCTGGGTTGCGCCACCACGAGCCACCCTTCCACGCAGCAAGCCTGGGATGGCGAGGTGGAGCGCGATGACCCATCCGTGCCTCAGTCTGTTCGGCGCTCCAGTCCATCGTCGTGGCGGAGTTCCATGCCGAGGGAACACGGCGCGTCTCTTCGATGGGCGGCGCTGTTGCTCGCGCTGACCGCCATCACGGGCTGCTCGACAACGCGAATCGTGCGGCTGGAGGCAGGACGTGACTCCTTCGTCATCACTCCGCGCGAGGAGCCAGGCGCGGCGGTGGAGGAAGCCGAGCTCGACGACGACGAGTACGAAGAAGCCATCACAGAGCTGGCGCGGGACGTGCGCCCCTCGCGAAACCCCATGCAGCAGGCCCGAGCCCTCTTCGGCGTTCCGTCCCGCAGCGGGGTCTATGGTTATGAGAGCGGTCCCCCTCGATTGACGCTCCAGCGTGGAGAGGAGGACAGCCCCCACCTGTTGGAGTCCTACGCGGACGAGGAGTTGACGCACGCGTATGGCCAGTGGTGCGAGCGAAAGAGCACGCCCGGCGACTGCTTGCGCTTGCTGGATGAGGGCCCTCTGCTGGCCAGTGATGGCAAGTTCACCTGGGCTTTTGCCATCGCGATGGACTCGGTCTGGGATGAGACCACCGAAGCACTGGAGGACATGGCGGACCCCGTCGCGGTCATGTCCACCGTCACGGCCGGCGCGACGATGTACCTCATGCTCTGGGCACTACCCGAGCCCTTCTCAAAGGGAGCCGCCGCGACGCTGACAGCCCTGGCCATTGCCTACTTGGGCGTGGACACCGTGTGGCGCCTGCTGGACGGGTGGTTGACCTTGGTGCGTGAGGTGGAGCGGGCCACGACCTACGCGCAGCTCAGCGCGGCGAGTGCGGCATATGGGGAGGTGCTCGGGGAGAACGCGGCACGCGTCTTCGTGATGCTGGCCACCGCCGCTGTCGGCAATACCGCGGGGTTGGCGGCGAAGGCCGGAGGGCTGCCGGGCTCAGCCCAGGCCGCGCTTGCCGTGGAGTCTCAGGCGGGCATTTCGTTCGCCGCGGTGGGCGGTGTGCGGAGCGTCGCTGTCTCGGCGGAGGGCTTCACCATCGCCCTCGCACCCAATGCCCTCGCCATGGCGGGGCGTGGCATGGGCAGCGACGTCGGAGAGCGCCACCACATCGCCACGAACAAGAACGACATCTCGAAGGCGAGAGGTGGCCCCTGGACACCCGCATTCCGGAAGCTCTTCAAGAAGGCCGGGATGGAGCTGAAGGACCCTGAGAACATCGTCGAGGTCAGGGGGCACAAAGGGCCGCATCCACAGGAGTACCATGATACGATTTTCGTGCGCCTTTCAGGAGCGATGGGAACCTGCCGCACGGTGGTTGCTTGCCGACAAGCCCTCACGGTCGAGCTGCGCCGCCTTGCCAAGGAAGTTCAGACCCCGGGCTCGGAGCTCCACAGACTCTTGACGCGAAGCAAGTAGATTCCTCGAGTAGACCACCATGGTGAATCCGTCGCGGTACTTCCGACTCAGGCCACAGATGCTGAGCGGGCAATGGTCCTTGGACGAGCCGCTCGACGAGCAGGGCAACGCGTTGGAGAACTGGAAGGAGTTCACGTCAGGACGGCCTGCCCACGTCCCAGGGCGCCTGGTGATTCCCATCGACGAGGCCGGAAGGCGGCTGGAGTTCAGCACCGCGGGCGCGGCCATGACTCCGGTCGTCCACGTTCGGGTCGCCACCCTCTTCGCGGAGCGGGCCTCCGCCGATGTCCAACTGATACCCGTGGACATCGAGGGTTGCCCCGAGCAGTACCTCATTCTCGTGGCGACCTCCCTGGTCAGGTGCATCGACGACAAGGCCTCCAGAGAGGTGTCGTACTGGACGGAGGAGGATGAGCGCCCGGACAAGCTCGGCATGTACCGGAGCGTCCATGGGATGAGGATTGACCCGACGAAGGTTGGCGGCGTCAAGGTGTTCCGCCCCTGGGGCTGGTCCGAAGTGCTCATCGTCTCCGAGGACATCAAGGTGGCGATGGAGCGCGCACGCGTCACGGGAGCGGCGTTCGACGCGGTCTAGGGTCATTGGCGGCGCGCCACCCACCTGGCAGTACATACCCTGCCCCAGGACTCCTTCCAGCGCATGGACAGGACAGACGACCTGGACCTTCGTCGGATGCGCGCCATGCTGGAGGCCCCCATGAATCCTCTCTGACTCAGGCGCCGCCGCGCCATAGACAAACAACACACCTGAAAGTCTTCATCGCCAGCGTCAGACAACTCCGGGTCAACGGCGCCCCGTGTGACTTGCGCGCCGCCGTCCATTGAACACGTTCGTGCGGGAGGCACCTCGGCGGAGCACCGAGCGTGTTCCTTCAATCACTTGCATCATCTGGGGGAGCGGACACCCCGCCAGTCGTACCATCATGCGAGCCCTGCCTCTCACCGCGAGCGCTTCCCCATCGAGCGCCCACGGTGTCACCCCGTCGTGAGGAGGCCTCTCGCCTTGCCCACGCCCGTCTCGCATCTGGAACCCACGCGTCCGTCCGGCGCCATGCGCGCCCTGTCCCCCCTGTCTCCCGACCCCAGGAAGGCCTGGAGCTGGCTGCAGCGCTCCTGGCTCGGCCGCTACGGCGTCGCGCTGCTCTTCTTCTGCTTCGCGCTGCTGCTCCAGCGGGAGCTGTGGCCGCTGATGTCCAACAGCCCCTTCCTCTTCTTCTACGGCGCCGTCATGGTCGCCGGCTGGTGGGGCGGCTGGGGCCCCTCGCTCCTGGTGACGACGCTGTCGCTCATCGCCGTGGACCACTTCTTCCTGCCGCCACGGCTCACCCTCCAGATGCGCTCCGCGGACGTGCTCGCCCTGGGCATCTTCGCCCTGCTCGCCATCTTCATCACCAAGCTCAACGTGTCGCTCAGCCGCGCGCTGGAGGAGCGCGCCAGCCTGCTCGAGCGCGAGCACCAGGCCCGCGCCGCGTCCGAGGCCGCCAGGACACGCCTGCACACCATCTTCATGCAGGCCCCCGCGCAGATCTTCTTCCTGCGCGGCGCCTCGCACGACTTCGACTTCTCCAACGCCCGCAACAGCTCGATGCTCAAGAACCGCGACACCCTGGGCAAGCCCTTCCAGGAGGGCGTGGTGAAGGTGGGCGAGGAGGACGCGCGCGACGTGCTGGACCGCGTCTACGCCACGGGCGAGCCCTTCGTGAGCGGCGCCGTCCCGCTGCGCTTCCTCCAGGCCGACGGCATGGAGAAGGAGACCTTCCACAACCTCGTCTACCAGCCCACGCGCGATGCCCAGGGCCAGGTGGACGGCATCGCCGGCTTCGGCTTCGACGTCACCGACCTGGTGCACGCCCGCCAGCGCGCCGAGGCCCTGGCCACCGAGCTGCGCCAGGCCGAGTTCCGCACCCGCGTGCTCGCCGAGGTCAGCACCGTGCTCGCCTCGTCGCTCGACTACGAGGGCACCATGCGCAACCTGGCGCGGCTGGTGGTGCCCGCGCTCGCGGACTGGTGCTTCGTGGACCTGGCCCAGCCCGACGGCACCTTCCGCCGCCTGGAGGTCGCCCACGCCCGGCCCGAGGACGCCCCCGTCGCCGCGGAGGTCCTCCACTTCAACCTCATGCCCGAGGGCAACCCGCGCCACCCGCCCACCGCCGCGCTGCTGCGAGGCGAGGCCATCCTCCTGGAGGAGATGACGCCCGCGCACATCAAGCGCAGCGCGCACAACGAGAACCACGCCCGGGTGATGCTGGCCACGGGGCTGCGCTCGTTCATCGCCGTGCCGCTGGTGGTGCGTGGCCACACCATGGGCGTGTTCAGCTTCTTCACCTCGTTCTCCAACCGTCGCTACACGCAGGCGGACCTCGCCTTCGGGCTGGAGCTGGCCTACCGCGCGGCGCTCTCCATGGAGAACGCGCGGCTGTACCGCGAGGCCCAGGAGGCCATCCGCCTGCGCGACGAGTTCCTCTCCATCGCGAGCCACGAGCTGAAGACGCCGCTGACGCCGCTGAGCCTCAAGCTCCAGGCGCTCTCGCGCGAGCTGGAGCGACACCCGGACAACATCCCCTACGCCGTGGTTAAGGGCTACGTGGACACCGGGGCCCGGCAGGTGAAGAAGCTGGCGGAGCTGGTGGGCGACTTGCTCGACGTGTCGCGCATCGCCGCGGGCAGGCTGGCGCTGGAGCTGGAGGACGTGGACCTGAGCGCGCTCATCCACGAGGTGGCGTCACGGTACGAGGCCCACGCGGCCAGGTCCGGCTCCTCGCTCCAGGTGGAGGGCGGCGAGGCGGGGCTCGTGGGCCGCTGGGACCGGCTGCGGCTGGAGCAGGTGGTCACCAACCTCATCGACAACGCGGTGAAGTACGGCGCGGGCAAGCCCATCGTGTTGAGTCTGGAACAGGGCCCCAGCCGCGCGCGCCTCAAGGTGCGCGACCAGGGCATCGGCATCGCGCCCGAGCACCTGCCCCGGCTGTTCGGCCGCTTCGAGCGCGCCGTGTCGGAGCGGCACTACGGAGGCCTGGGGCTGGGGCTCTACATCACGCGGACGCTGGTGGAGGCCATGGGGGGACGGGTGCGCGTGGAGAGCGAGCAGGGCCGAGGCTCCATCTTCACCGTGGACCTGCCGCGGGAGCGTGTCGTTCCTGTTGACGTGTCGGCGTCCCAGCCGCAGTAAAGGCCCCCTCAGGTGTAACGGGACGCCGCGCTGGCGGGAGGGATGTCGACATGGAGACACGGACACTCGGCAAGCAGGGCCTGAAGGTGTCGGCCCTGGGCCTGGGCTGCATGGGGATGTCGGACTTCTACGCGGGCCGGGACGACGCGGAGTCGGAGGCCACGCTGCTGCACGCGCTGGACCAGGGCGTCACCTTCTTCGACACCGCGGACATGTACGGCTCCGGCAGCAACGAGGAGCTGGTGGGCCGGGTGCTCAAGCCCCACCGCGCGAAGGTGGTGCTGGCCACCAAGTTCGGCATCGTCCGCGACCCGAACAATCCCCAGGCCCGCGGCATCAACGGCAAGCCCGAGTACGTGAAGCAGGCGTGCGAGGCCAGCCTGCGCCGGCTGGGCGTGGAGGTCATCGACCTGTACTACCTGCACCGCCTGGACGCGACGACGCCCATCGAGGACACGGTGGGCGCGATGGCGCAGCTGGTGCGCGAGGGCAAGGTGCGGCACCTGGGCCTGTCGGAGGTGGACGCGGACACGCTGCGGCGCGCGTCGAAGGTGCACCCCATCACCGCGCTGCAGAGCGAGTACTCGCTGTGGAGCCGCGAGCCGGAGGACGGCGTGCTGCGGGCGTGCCGCGAGCTGGGCATCGGCTTCGTGCCGTACAGCCCGCTGGGGCGCGGCTTCCTCACGGGGCAGCTCAAGCGCTTCGAGGACCTGGCCGCGGATGACTACCGCCGCAACTCGCCGCGCTTCCAGGGAGAGAACTTCACGCGCAACCTGGAGCTGGTGACGAAGGTGGAGGCGCTGGCGAAGCAGAAGGGGTGCTCACCGGCACAGCTCGCGCTCGCGTGGGTGCTGGCCCAGGGGCAGGACCTGGTCCCCATCCCGGGCACCAAGCGCCGCAAGTACCTGGACGAGAACCTGGGGGCGCTCGCGGTGAAGCTCTCGGAGAAGGACTTGAAGGACATCGACGCCGTCGCGCCTCCGGGTGTCGCCGTGGGCGCGCGCTACCCGACGACGATGCAGAGCACGCTGCCGAAGTCCGGCAAGTAGCCTCAGGCCGGGGCGCCCGTGGGCCTCGCGCGAGGAAGCTGCGCGTGGGGCATCCACGGGCCGCTGGCGCCCAGGCAGTAGCGACAGGTGGCCAGGGGCGTGTCCCGCTCCAGCAGGCCGAGCATGCGCTCCAGCAGGTCCGGGGAGTCCAGGCGCACGCCGTCCACCTCGTCGAGCGCGGGCATCTGCGGATACGCGGGGCCGAGCACGGTGGCCACGTGGGGCGGACGGGTGCACGAGTAGAAGCGGCCCTGGTGGACCAGGTGGCAGCGGACCTTGAGCCAGCAGCGCGCGTGGACCTCGCGGACCTCGGCGTCGGTCGCGAGGGGTGCGTCCGGGGTGATTTGCTGGAAGGCGTCGATGCGCTTCACGGTGAGGTGGACGCGGTGACGCTCGCAGCGCTCGGTGATGCGGGCCAGGGACGCGTCCGTGAGCGGGGCCGAGGAGTAGACGGACAGGGTCATCCGGTCAAGGCGCTCGTAGACGGCGTCCGGGGCGCTCTGGGCGAGCAAGCCGTTGGTGGTGACGGAGAGCTGCTCGGAGATGCCGGAGGCGCGCGCGGCGTCGAGGACACCTGCGAGGTCGGGGTGGAGGAAGGGCTCGCCGCCGGTGAGCTTGAAGACGTTGGGCTTGAGCACTCGCGCGAGGCGGGTGAGATCGGCGCCGAGGGTGGCCGGGTCCACCGCCCACGCGGGCAGGTGCGGAGACATGGGGCAGCACTGCACGCAGCGCAGGTTGCAGTGGGTGACGACGTGCGTCTCCAGGGACCAGGTGAGGATTCGACCGTCGTGCAGCTCGTAACGCACGGAGGGGACTATAGCGGGGTTGCCGGCCAGGCCCGCGGCTTGCGACAGTCCCAGCGTGTCCGCGTCCCCTGGCGACCCGAGCGGCCCGCTCGCCATCCTGCCCTCCTACCAGGCCATGTCCGAGAGCACGGAGGCGTCCGTGTGGAGGTTGCTCGCACGGCGGCGTGCGGACGCCACGGGCCAGCCTCGTGACGAGCTCGGAGGGCAGGAATCCGAGGTGGGCACCCAAGATGCGCCTCGGCGCGGCGAAGGAGGGCTGGAGCCCGCCGCCGTCGCTGCGTTCCTGAACCACGCGCTCATGCCGCACCAGAGCCTGTTCGAGGGGGTCCACCGTGTGGCTCCACCCCTGCCACGCGTCCATCGGAGTCATCACCGACAAGAGGACGAGGAGCGCGCGGCAAGCGAGGGACAGGCCCGCGTCACCACGCATCGCGAGGCCCACCCTGAGGAGGGGCACGCTCGCATCACCACGCATCGCGCGGCCCACCAGCCTGAGGAGGGACACGCTCTCATCACCACGCATCGCGCGGCCCACCAGCCTGAGGAGGGACACGCTCTCATCACCACGCATCGCGCGGCCCACCCTGAGGAGGGACAGGCCCGCGTCACCACGCATCGCGCGGCCCACCCTGAGGAGGGACACGCTCTCATCACCACGCATCGCGCGGCCCACCCTGAGGAGGGACACGCTCTCATCACCACGCATCGCGCGGCCCACCCTGAGGAGGGACAGGCCCGCGTCACCACGCATCGCGAGGCCCACCCTGAGGAGGGACACGCTCTCATCACCACGCATCTCGCGGCCCACCCACTGGACGGACAGACGCTCATCGCTACGAATCGTGAGGTCCGGCGACATGAAGGCGGACAGGCCTGCATCGCCGCGCACCACACGGCCCACCAACATGAGGACGGACAGGCCGTTGCTCACGGCGACGCTGCGCTCGCCCAGGAGCTCCTGTCCGCCTGCTCCGATGCCGTCTCCGCGAGGCTGGATGAAGGGGCACGGGACGTCAGCCTGAGCGGCGGCGTGGACAGCGCGGTGCTGTGCATGCTCGCGGCACGCCTCGCGCCGGGCCAGGTTCGCGCCTGGAGCATGGACGTCCACTTCGCCGATGAGACGGAGCGCCGCAACGCGCGCACGGTGGCTCGGCTCGCGGGAGTGGAGCATGTGGACGTGCCCATCCCGGACGCCGTGCTGCCCGAGTTGTTCGAGCAAGCCGTCCTCGCCACTGAGAGCCCCATCCTCAACGCCCGAGCCATCGCGAGCTTCGCGTTCTACGCGGAGGCGCGACGACACGGCGCCTCGGTGATGCTGAGTGGCGCCGGCGCGGACGAGGTGCTGATGGGCAATCCCAGCGCGCTCCCGGCGGCCATGGCGCGCATCGAGGAGGACCGACGACTCGTTCAAACGGTGCTTCGCCCCTCTGTGGACAACTTGCGGACGGGCAACTCGCGCGCGCCCGCGCCTGGTGCGGCCAGCGTAGCGGAGGACCGACGGCTCGTTCGCGCCTCTGTGGATAAGTCACAGATGAGCAGCCTTCGCGCGGCCCCGCCTGGCGGAGTGGAAGAACATCGCCGCCCCCGAACCGACGACGAATCACAGAAGGACAGCCCCCGCGTGTTCTCCCCGCCTCCGGCTCGTGCCCAGGAAGACGGTCGACACACGGGAACGAGGCGTCGCGGCGCTGTGGACAACTTGGGGACGGCACCCTGGTCCGTCACGGAAACCTCCGCCTCCGAAGAGGTCCGTTACGCGGCCTGGGTCCTCCGTGAGCTGGTGTTGCCCCCCGAGCTGCGCGGTGCCCGGGCCCACGGCATCACCGTGCACACGCCCTATCTCGACACGCGATGCGCGGACGTGGCGCTCGCGCTCCCCGAGTCCTCACTCCGGCGAGAGGGTGTGGGCAAGTGGCTCTTCCGTCACGCGGTCCGTGGGCTCGTCCCCGATGAAGTCCGCCTCGCTCGCAAGACGCCCCGCTACGGACACACCGCCCTCTCCAGCCCCGTGCGAGCGCGCTGGCTCGAGCTCTATCGTGAGTGGCTGTCCCCCGCGCACATGGAGCCCCTCGGAGTCATCCTCCCGGGGGCTCCGCTCTCGCTCCTGGAGCGCTACATCCGCCTGGAACCCGAGGCGCCGGAGGCGAGCGTCGTGGACCGCCTGTTGATGCGCCTGTGCTCCCTCGCCATGCTCCACGCGCACGCCGTGCGACTCCGCCCATGTCCCGAATCCTGATCGCCACCTCCCCCGAGAAGGGCCACATCAACCCGATGATGGGCGTCGCGCAGTGGCTGCGCCGCCTGGGACACACCGTGGGATGGCTCTGCATCCCCGAGCCGTCACCCCAGCTCTCCACGCTCGGCGTGGAGGTGCTCCACCTTCCCGCCGCCGCGCACGAAGCCCCCGGCATCGAGACCGGAGGCGAGGCCCTGGCGCGACTGGTGCGCGACGAAGCCACGCTCGGGAGGTGGATTCGCGGACTGCTGCTGGACGCGGTGCCCACGCTGCTCGAGCCCGTGAGCGCCGTCGTCCGGGCCTTCCGTCCGGACGTCATGGCCCTCGATGGAATGCAGTACGCGGCGGTGCTCGCCGCGCATCGCGAAGGCATTCCCTGGGCCGGAGTCTCCTCCGCCCTCTCCCTGCTCGAACCCATGGAGGACTATGGGCTGCGCCGCAACGTGCGAGCCCTCGCGTCCGAGCGCGCCGCGCTCTTCGCCCAGCACGGCTTCGACGCACGCTTCCGCAACTGCGAGTGTCTCTCGCCGCGCCTCAACATCATCTTCGCCACCGAGGACTTCCTGGGACCCGACGCGGGTCTGCCCCCGGCCACACAGCTGGTCGGCCCGTCGATTCCACCCGAGCCCCGAGGCGACGAGGTGGACTTCCCCTGGGAGCGATTGGGCACGAGGCCCGTGGTGTACGTGTCCTTCGGCAGCCAGATTTCGTGGCAGCCCACGTTGTTCCGCACCATCGCCGAGGCCGCCGCGCCCCTCGGCGTCACCCTGGTCCTCAGCGCCGGAGAGCTGGCCGACACGGACTTCGCGCGCTCGCTGCCCGGTGACGTGGTGGCGGTGCCCTACACGCCTCAACGTCAGCTCCTCCCACGCGCCTCCGCCTTCGTCTCGCACGGCGGCGCGAACTCCGTGATGGAAGCGCTCACCGCGGGCGTGCCCCTGTTGCTGCTGCCTGTCTGCAATGACCAGCCCATCCAGGCCCACTTCCTCCAGAAGTCTGGCGCGGGCCTCGCGCTGTCGCCCGACACCTTGAGCGTGGAGGATTGCCGCGCCGCGCTCCGTCAGCTCCTCGATGAGGGGACGCCCCTGCGCGCGAAGGTGTCCGCCATCTCCAAGGCCTACCAGGCGCGCGACGGCGCGAAGGAAGCCGCCGAGCGCATCGCCGCCCTCGTCGCATGAGCGCACCGAAGCAAGGTTGGCGCCCACGCCGATATCACGCCCCCGGAGTGACTCCGCTGGAGGTGTGGAACCTCCCGGTGCTCGGCCACGAACTGTGGGAGCTGCTCAGCACCCCGCGTGTCGAGGCGGACCGGCGCGCCAAAGTCCCCGAGCACGCGCTCGCGACGTGCCTGATGCCCGCGCTCGCGAGCGCGCTGGAGTCCCTGGTCCATCAGCACACATTGGACGCGGTGTGGCTCGGTGGCGGACTCGCGTGCCTCCAGGGTTTCGAGCAGGCCCTCACGGCCGCGACGACGAAGCTCGGCCGTCCCGTGGTCCTCGCCGAGTCCCCGCGCTTCGCACCCGTGCATGCGGGCCTCGGGTTGCTGACGTCCTCAGGCTCCGCACACGAAGCGCTGTGCCTCGACGTGGGCCAGACGAGCCTCAAGTGCGCGAGCCCCCAGACCCTCCAGGTCTTCGAGCGGGACACCACGATGCTGCCTCGGCTCTTCATCGGCATGCCTCGCCCCGAGGATGGGCACCACATCATCGCGGCGGTGCGCTTCCTCGCGGGAGCGCTGCGCGCCCTGGCCCCAGACGCCTCCCTGGACGCACTGTGCCTCGCGCTCCCGTGTCCTCTCGATGAGGGACTCGTTCCGGGCGGCTGCACCTACGGCTGGGAGGGACACGCGACGCTCGTGGCCGACATCCTGGCGGAGGCGCGACTGCCAGGAAGCGGAGAGGTGCTCGTGCTCAACGACGCGGAGCTCGCGGCGGAGGCCGCGCGCGGCGACGCCCGTCTCGCGCGTCATCGTCGCATCCTGTGCCTCACCCTCGGCTTCGGTCCGGGAGGCGCGCTGCTCGTGCGCGACTGACACCTCACCGTCGACCACGCGCTGTTCCTCGGCCCACGGGGACGACCCGCACCTCACGACCGGGCCGTCGTCCTCATCATGCTACCGTCCCTCACACCGTGCGCTCCGAGCACGGCGCATGAGTCCCCGAGCAGGCGTCGGCGCTGCCCTTCCCCGGTCTTCGCCATCCATCCCGCCGCCTGCGTCCCGACATGAACCTCCCCTCCCCACTCCGAGTCCTCGCGCTGGCGGTCCTCGTCACCGCCTGCGCCACGTCGCCCAACCCCCTCCCCGCGTCCAAGCCGAGCGAGCCTCGCTACGTCGTCGGCTTCCTCTCCCTGCGCCCCACCACCCCCGAGGCGGCCGAGGAGGCCCGAGCCCAGGAAGCACGACTCCTCACCGCGCTGACCGAGCTGAGCCGGAACACGCCCATCGACGTGGTGCGCCCCACCGTGGCGGTGCCGGCCTCGCTCGAACAGGCGCCCGGGCTCGCCCGCGAGGCGAAGGTGAACCTGCTGCTCTGGGGTGACGCCACGGTGGACGCGGGCAAGCTCACGGTGAAGCTGAGCGCCTTCGAGACGCTGCTGTCCCTGCCCTCGTCGTTCTGGCCCATGGAGTACGCCGCCGGCGACGCGAAGCGACCCGAGGCCCTGTCACTGGACGCCCTGCGCCTCTCGCAGGCGGTGCTCCAGGAGACCCTGCTACCGATGATGATGCTCGACCAGCCGGCGAACACGCGCGCCGTGCTGGACGCGCTCGTCGTGAAGCAGCCCAAGGACTGGGTCGACTGGAACATGGACATCATCCAGCGACGCTGGGGCATGCTGGGTCGGCTCCTGCGGGACGGCGCGCTGACGGAGAAGGGCTACCGGGCCGCGCTCGACAGCGTCCTCGCCTGGCGCAAGGACCACGCGGCCACGCCGAGCTCCGACATCAAGGAAGCCTTCTACAGCGTCGGGCTCGCCCGGGGACTGCTGCTGCAAGGCAAGCCCCAGGCGGTGGTGGACCTGCTCGCGCCCATCGTCGAGCGCATGCCGAGAGACCTCGAGTCCCGCCTGCTCCTCGGCCGCGCCCTGCTCGCCCTGGGCCGCGCGAAGGACGCGGCGGACACCCTGGAGCCGCTCGCCCGAGAGGGCACGTCCATCGGCGCCACCCGCATCTACGTCGCGGCAGTCACTGAGTTGCCCGATGGCCCATCACGCGCGACCACGGCGCTCGACACGTTGGTGGAGAAGCACCCGGAGGACGCCATGGCCCATCTGCTCCGTCACCTCACGGCGCCGGGCACCCGGGACGCCTCCGCGCTGAAGGCCTTCACCGCCACGCATCCCGGCGAGGACTGGCCGCTCCCCCTGGCGCGCCACCTCACGGGCGAGGCCCCGACCTTCGGCGCCAACCCGGACGAGGAGGAGGCAACAGACCACGGCGTACGCCTGCGTCGCATCCAGCTCCACTACTACCTGGGCGAGGCCGCGC
>NZ_SRLW01000152.1:0-23703 GCF_006518215.1 Myxococcus sp. AB025B | reverse complement strand
TATAAGAGACAGCACCCACCCCGTTCCCGAGCGCACCCCGGGTAACGTTTTCGGTTGCCTGTGCGCCGTCCGGGGTCGCATGCAGGGGAAGGCCCCGGAGGGCCCGCCTGTTCATCGCCGTCGGCGCCCCCAGGAATGGGACGCTGTGCCCCACGCATGTCGCACCGAGGAGAACGGATGTCGCGCTTCACATGGCTGGCCGCAGTCTTCGTGCTCACCTGCCCCCTCTGGGCGCAGGCCCGGCCCGCGGCGGACGAAACAGCGCGCGTGTACGCGGCCGAGGCGATGAAGCAGGCCTCCTCGCCCCGAGGCGCCGCCGGCCTGTTGCGGCTGCACTCCCTGGTGGACGAGGTGGAGGACCTCACGCCGCTGGTGAGCACGTACGCGTACATCGCCTCGCGGCGCCAGTTCGACGCGAACACACGCGCCACCGCGCAGCTGCTCCTCCTGGACACCGAGCGGGCCCGCGGCAGGCTGACGCGCGCCAACGAGGTGCGCCAGTGGATGGGCTTCGTGGGCGACTACTACGTCGTCGGCGGCTTCGACAACGAGGGCAAGTCCGGCTGTGACACGGACTTCGGCCCGGAGGCCGCGGCGCTGGATTTGACGGCCACCTACCCGGGCGCCAAGGGCCGTCAGGTGTCGTGGCGCAAGCTGACGGCGAACACGGCGGACGGCTACGTGGACCTGGCCACCGCGGTGCGCCCCAACCGCGAGGCCGTGGCGTACGCGGCCACGTGGCTGGAGTCCAACCAGGAGTCGCGCGTGACGCTGGGCCTGGGCACCTCCGGCGCCTACCGCCTGTGGGTCAACGGCCAGCTCGCCTCCAAGGAGGACCGCTACAACCTGCCGCGCCCGGACCAGGCGCGCGTGTCCGTGAAGCTGCGCAAGGGCCTCAACCGCGTGCTCCTCAAGGTGTGCCAGGAGACGGGCCCGCTGGGCTTCTACCTGCGCCAGGAGTCGCCGGGCGTGCGCGCGTCGCTGCCCGCCAAGGCCCCCGCCGTCGAGCGCGGCGCGGCCCCCGCGCCCCAGGTGCTGCCCACGCTCACCTCCGCGCTCAAGGCGCTGGTGGAGAAGAACCCCGACGACGCGGCCCTGCGCGGCGACTACGCGCGGGTGCTCGGCTTCTACCGCGGCTTCGATGACCGCGAGCACACCGCCACCGTGGAGGCCACGCGCGCCGCGGAGCTCGCCCCCCAGGACGCGCGCCTGCAGATGCTCGCGGCGAGCCTCCAGCGTGATGACCTGAACGAGCGCCGCCGCTTCCTGGAGGCCGCGGTGAAGGCGGACCCCGCGCTGCCCGAGGCCCGCGTGGCGCTGGCCGACTTCGAGCTGGAGCGCGGCCACCCCGAGCGCGTCATCCCGCTGGTGACGCCCGTGCTGGAGAAGACGCCGGACGACGCGCCCGCGCGCCTGGTCCTCGCGCGCGCCCACGAGGCGCTGGGTGAGCGTCCCCGCGCGCACGCGCTGGTGGAGGAGGCCTTCCGGTACCAGCCCCGGCAGCCGCGCGCGGTGCGCTCGGCGGCGCAGATTTCAAGGCAGCTGGGCCGCAACCGCGAGGCCATGGACCGCATGCGCGTGGTGCTGGCGCTGCGCTTCGACGACACCGGCACGCGCCGCTCGCTGGCCGCGCTGCTGGCGGACTCCGGTCAGGTGGAGGCCGCCGAGCGCGAGTACGCGCAGTTGGTCGCCCTCAACCCGTTCGACAACGGCGCGCGCGTGCGGCTCGCCGAGCTCAAGGCCAACAACGGCAACGTGGAGCAGGCCGTGGCGCTGTTCGCCGAGGCCCGCGCGCTGTCTCCAGATGAGCCGGAGGTCTACGAGCGCGAGGGCCGCGCGCTGCTCGCCGCCGGTCGCCGTGAGCCCGCGCTGGCCGCCTTCGAGCGCTCGCTGGTGCTGCGTCCGCAGAACCCCGGCCTCAAGGAGGCCCTGCGCGCCCTCAAGGGCGAGGGCACCGGCGCCGGCATGCAGCACGTGGTGGACGCCAGGCCCCTGGCGAAGGAGGCCGAGGCCTACGTCCACGAGGACGCCATCTACCTGGTCGACAACACGTACGTGAATGTCCAGAAGAGCGGCCTGTCCAGCCGGCTGTCGCAGCGGGTGGTGAAGGTGCAGAACGCGCGCGGCGTGGACGCGTTCCGCACGATGCCCATCACCTACTCGCCGGACCGCCAGGAGGTGCGCATCCTGCGCGCGCGCGTGACGAAGGCGGACGGCTCCGTGGTGGAGAGCTACGGGGAGAACGACCGCAACATCAACGAGCCGTGGACGGGCATGTACTACGACGCCCGCGCCAAGGTGCTGTCCTTCCCGTCGCTCGCCGCCGGCGACACGCTGGAGGTGACGTACCGCCTGGACGACACCGCGCAGGAGAACCTGCTGTCGGACTACTGGGGTGACGTGGAGAGCGTGCAGGGCGTCTACCCGAAGCTGCGCTTCCAGTACCTGGTGGAGACGCCGAAGGAGCGCCCGCTGTACTGGAACAAGAGCAAGCTGACCGGCGTGGAGAGCGCGCAGGAGTCGCTGGAGAACGGCCGCGTGCTGTACCGCTGGGGCGCGAAGCACGTGGCCAAGGTGGTGCCGGAGCCGGGCATGCCGGGCTGGGCGGAGGTCGCCCAGAACCTGCACGTCTCCACGTACCAGACGTGGGACCAGGTGGGCCGCTACTGGTGGGGGCTCGTGAGGGACCAGCTGCAGCCCAACGCGGAGCTGAAGCAGACGGTGGACCAGGTCCTCCAGGGCGTGGACCGCAAGAACGAGCTGGCGGTGGTGCGCGCCATCTACAACTTCGTGGTGACGAACACGCGCTACGTGGCGCTGGAGTTCGGCATCCACGGCTTCAAGCCCTACCGCGTCGACCGCGTGCTGGCGCGGCGCTTCGGTGACTGCAAGGACAAGGCGAGCCTCATCCACTCCATGCTGCGGGTGGCGGGGGTGGACAGCCGGCTGGTGCTCCTGCGCATGCGCAACCTGGGCGCGCTGGACGCGGAGCCGGCGAGCCTGGCGGCCTTCAACCACGCGATTGCGTATGTGCCCAAGTTCGACCTGTACCTGGATGGCACCGCGGAGTTCCACGGGGCCAAGGAGCTGCCCAGCTCGGACCGGGTGGCCAACGTGCTGGTGGTGGAGCCGGACGGCAAGAGCACCTTCATGGTGACGCCGGAGGCGAAGGCGGAGGACAACGCCACGGGCCTGAAGATGGACGTGACGCTGCGCGCGGACGGCAGCGCCGAGGTGACGGGCTCCAGCACGGTGAGCGGGCAGAGCGCGCCCGAGTACCGCCGCGCCTACCGTCCCGAGGCCACGCGCAAGTCCACCTTCGAGCGCGCGTGGGCGCAGAGCTTCCCGGGCCTGACGGTGAACGAGGTGTCGCTCAACGACACCACCCGCCTGGACGAGGACGTGGCCATGGGCTTCCGCATGAGCATCCCGCGCTACGCGGAGGTGATGCCCAACGCGGTGCGCTTCTTGCCCTTCGGCACGGGCCGCACCTACCAGCAGGCCTTCGCGCCGCTGGCGGAGCGCCGCTTCGACCTGGTGATGCAGAGCCCGTGGGTGAACCTGTTCAACCTGCGCTACACGCTGCCGGCGGGCTGGTCCGTGACGGAGCTGCCGCAGGCGGTGGACGAGACGAACCCGTTCGGCCGGCTGCGCCTGACGTACCGCGTGGAGGAGGGCAAGCTCATCGCCGAGGGCGAGGTGAAGCTCTCCGTCGCGCGCATCAAGTCGGACGAGTACCCGGCGTTCCGGGAGTTCCTGGGCCGGGTGGACCGCGCCTTCGGGCGTCGGGTCGTCATCCAGGGCCCCGGCGGCCGCACCGCGTCGCTCACCCCGTGAGGTGAGTGGAGCGACGTCCCGCCGCGCCCCGCCTTGGGGCCGGGGCGCGCGGGCAAGAAGCGCGGCGTGGACCTCCTCCGTCGCCAGGACGGCGCCGCGGGGCACGGACACCTCGTCGGTTGCCGCGGAGACCTGGCCGTGTACTGTCGTCTCCAACAAGGGAGGCGGCTCGATGAGGCACCGACGTCGCGGAAGACTCGCGGGACTGGCTGTGGCGTCGATGGTCTTCTCGGGCTCCGGCTCGGCCTCGGCCGAGCCCGAGGTGAAGCCCGTGCCCGAGGTCCTCGAGGTCGGGACACTCACCTCGGCCTTCGCTGAGTTCCAACGGACGTGTGCCGCGGACGGACAGCGGCTGTGGGGCCACTCGCTGTGCGCTCCGCTCCTGGTCGTCCATCCCGCCACGCGCGTCTTCGTCGCGAGCACCTGGCCGAAGGGCGCGGGGACGGGGCCCTGGGTGGGCGTGCTCCCTTCGGAGCTCACCATCGCGAACACGGCCCTGAGCTGGGCGGGAACCACCTGGGTCCAGCTCCAGGGGCCGTTGCCCGACGTCCCCGTGCGTCGCCGTGCGCTGATGGCCCACGAGGCCTTTCATCGGCTTCGGACCACGTTGGGACAGCCCGGGCGGGAGAAGGACAATGCGCACCTCGATGGCATGGAGGGCCGCACGCTGCTGCAACTCGAGTGGCGGGCCCTCGCGGCAGCGCTGCGCGCGACGAACCCTTCGGTGCGCGCTCGGGCTGTCGAGGACGCGCTGGTGTTCCGTCGCGAGCGTCGAGCGCGCTTCGAGGGAGCCGCCGTCGCGGAGGGGCTCCTCGAGGAGAACGAAGGTCTCGCGGAGTACACGGGCGTGGCGCTGGCGGGGGTCGATGCACGTGGCAGGCGAGCCCTGGCGCTGGAGAACCTCGAGGATGGCGCCAAACGGAAGTCCTTCGTGCGCGCCTTCGCCTATGCATCGGGCCCGGCCTACGGGCTCCTGCTGGACGAGGCGGGCCCTCGCTCCCAGGGGTGGCGTGCCCGGGCGCTCGCCGGGGCGGACCTGGGAGCGCTGCTACAGGAGGCACTGAAGCTGGGGACGCCCGAGCCTTCACCCGAGCGCGAGGCACGCTACGACGGCGCCGCGCTGCGGGAGACCGAACGCGAGCGGGCTCGCCTTGCGGAGGCCCGGGCCGAGGCGCTGCGCGAGAAGCTGGTGGAGGGCCCGGTGCTGCGCCTTCCGCTGGTCCGCATGCGCATCCAGTTCAACCCTGGTGAGCTCATCCCTCTTGCTGAGCACGGCACGGTGTATCCCGGCGCGCGCATCGTGGATGCATGGGGTTCACTCACCGCGACGTCCGACGTGCTCCTGTCCTCGGACTGGAAGACGGCCACGGTGAACGCCCCGCGCACGGAGCCCCGAGATGCCCGCTGGGAAGGCGAGGGATGGGTGTTGGAGTTGGCCCCTGGCTGGCAGGCCAAGGCGGGACCCCGACCTGGAGACCTGGTGCTCCAGGCCCCTGAAACTCGCGCACCGGCGCCGAACCCCTGACGCGACTTGAGCGAGTCCTCGAAGTGTGAGCATCGAGTCCGCGGAAGCACAACAACCGCGGAAACCGCCGACGCACTTGTAGTCCCCAGCATCAACCCACGCCCCTCGCGTTCACGAGGAGCGACTTTGCCCCCTGGCTGGCATGTCCCCGCCCGTGAGGTGAGGTGAGCTGAGCGACGCTCCGCCTCAGGGTCGGGCCGCGCGAGCGGTGAAGGTGGTGGCGATGATGCGGTCGGCAAGCACGGGCCGCGCCTGCCCCATGCGGTGCGTGTTGAAGGCGTAGACGAGGCGCCGGCTCGAATCCCGCGTGGCGCCCATCCCGCTGACGTAGCCCTGGCGCGCCCCACGCCGTCCCCACACCGTCACGCCGTCCAACTCGTAGCGCGCCAGGCCCGCGCCGTGCGCCGCGCGCCCGCCGTGGGCCGAGGGCACGTCCGGCACGGTGAACATCTCCTCGAGCTGCTCGGAGGGCAGCAGCCGGCCCCGGAAGAGCGCGGAGAGGAACGTGTCCAGGTCCGCGGTGGAGGAGATCATCTCCCCCGCGGCCCACATCAGGGACTGGTTCGCCTCCGTGACGTCCACCCAGCGCTGCGTCCCATCCGCGCTGGCGAGGGCCTCGTAGCCCCGCGCGTGGGGACCGGGAATCGTCGGGTCGTTGCCCGGCACGGACGTGTCGCGCAGACCCAGCGGCGTGAGGATGCGCTCGCGCACGGCATGGCCGTACGGCCGGCCCGTCACCTTCTCGATGAGCAGTCCCGCCACCAGGTAGCCGACGTGGCCGTACTCCTGCACGGTCCCCGGCGTGAAGCGCGGCCCCTGTGGGAGCGCCAGCGCCACCAGCTCGCGCGGAGACCAGCGGCGGAAGCGGTGCTCGAAGAACCACTCGGGCTGGCGCGTGGCCAGCGGGACACCGGGCAGGCCGTGGGTGTGATTGAGCAGCTGCCGGACGGTGATGAGCGGATGGTTGGGTGGCAACAGGCCGGGCAGCCAGTGTTGCACCGGACGGTCCAGGTCCACGCGCCGCTCGGCGGCGAGCTGCAACAGCACCGTGGCGGTGAAGGTCTGCGTGAGGCCGCCGATGCGGAAGCGCGCGTCACCAGGCATGGGCGCGCCGGTGTGCAGGTCCGCCACGCCCGCGGAGCCGAGCCAGCGGCCCGCGGAGCCCTGCACGCGGACCTGGGCGGCCGTCGCGTCGGGCAGCTCGATGATGACCTGTCGCAGCGTCTCGCGGTCCAGCGGGGCCAGCAGTGACTGGCCCCAGTCCAGGCCCTGTTCACGGGTGTCCACTTCGTTGGAGAGCGCTTCGTCCCCGGGAGCACACCCCGTCCCGGAGAAGCTCACCACCAATACCGCGGCACCGACCCGCAGACCCCTGCGCGGGACATCCATGTTCCCTCTCCCCTCTAGAACTCCGGCCCGGGGGACAGAACACCAGTGAGGGGGAGCGGTGTCACCCGCTCCGTGGGGATTTCGTGGACTGGACCACGTCAGGTCAGCGGAAGCGTCGGGCCCACGCCTCCACGTCACCCTCCGGGCTCAGACCTCCTCGAACTTCGCGCCCGTGACCTTCGCGCGCTCCAGGGCCACCTTGATGTCCTCCGAGATGATGACGGCAATCTCCCAGCCCCAGGTGCGGAAGACCCTGGCGGCACCGGCCTTCGTGCGGTCAATTCGCATTCCCGCCACGCTTCGGTACTGGCCGAGCTTCTCCGGCCGTTCATCTTCTGGCTTCCACACCAGCGCCTCTCGCGATGCCTTGTCATCGATGCACCGGACAAGCTTCGTGACCACGAGCATGACGTACTGGTCAGGGCAGCCTTGGACTCCGACCGGAACCAACTGCACATCATCAGGAGCCAGCTCAGCGAAGATGTTGGCCACCCTGACGTGGACGATGGGAATCATGGCGACTCCCGCGGTGGTGTAGTCCAGCCGCTTTCCGGGCTCGTCCACGGGGAAGGTCAGACGACCCGCGAGACGACCTGGCCGCCCTCGGGTGAACTCCCAGATGTCCTCGACCTCCGCGCCCGCCTCGTCCTGCGGGTCTCCCAGGTACCAGTTCCCGGCCTGCACGTTCTCCTTGAGACTGAAGTATCGGTTGGGTTCTTGCTTCGGCATGGTGGACTTCCAGGCGTTCTCATCGACGTCGGGTCAAGAGCCTGTTGATTTCCGTTCCTCGGGTTGCGGCTTCTCTTGCGAGGGCGCGAAGCTCTTGCGTGAGGGCCTTGCGGCACTCTGCCACCTTTGTGCAGGACCCCAGGCCTTGCGTCAGTCGCGCCAGGACGAATTCGTGATACGGCTGTGGATGAGGCCCCTTGTGGCCCACGACCTCAATGATGTTCTCGGGGTCCTCGAGCTTCATCCCCGCCCGCGCGAAGAGCTTCCGGAACCTCGGCGTCCAGGGTCCACCGCGCACAGCGGAAACGTCATTCTTGTTCGTGGCGAGGTGGTGGTTCTGTCCCTTGCTGCCGCGCATCCCCTGGCTGGCCATGGCGAGGGCGTTGGGTGCTCGTCGAGCAGCCCGCGACAGCCATCAACAACAGCAACGGCACGGCTCTGCGAAGCATCACGGCACCTATCCCGGGGAGGAGCCATTTCAATGGCAGACACCGCACTCAATACCAGGATGCACTGACAACGAACCAAGCCCCTCCGCCGCAGCCAGGCAGCAGGCTCGCGACCCGCCTCCACCTGCGGGCGAGCGCGAAGCCCCCTGCCCATCCATGCTCAGGGAGCCACGAGCGCGGCGAGCAGCTTGCGCACCTCCTCGGGACCGCCGACCCGATAGGTGGCGCGCGTGGGCTTGTTGCCCGCATGAATCGTGAGTCCGTCCTCCGGCATGGCCTCGAACAGGTCCTCGTCCGTGCGGTCATCGCCGATGGCCACCGCCCGCGTGCCGGGAGGCAGCCCGCGCAGCACGCCCTCCACCACCCGGCCCTTGTGCACGCCGTGCGGCCGCACCTCCACCACCTTGTCGCCAGGGAGGACGTCCACCGGCCTGCGCGCGAAGGTCTCCGCCAGCTTCAGCCGCAGCTCGCGCGACTGCAGCGCGCCGAACTCCGGGTCCACCTGCCGGTAGTGCCACGCGAGCGACGCGGACTTCTCCTCCACGAACGAGCCCGGCACGCGCGCGGCGAACTCGTCGAGCACCGGCCGCGCCGCCGCCTTCCACTCGACGGAGACCCCCTCCAGCATCTTCCACGTGTCCCCGGGCCTGGGCCGCGACCACAGGCCATGCTCCGCGTAGAGCCCCAGGTTCAGCGTGCCGAACCACGCCTCCAGCGTCTCCTTGGGCCTGCCGCTCACCACGCTCACCGAGAGGTCCGGCCGCGCCACCAGCTTCGCCAGCAGCTCGCGCAGCGCATCGTCCGGCGCGGCCAGCTCCGGCCTGCGCGCGTAGCCCACCAGCGTGCCGTCGTAGTCGAGCATCAGCGCCAGCCGCCCGGCGGACTTCATCACCTCCAGCGCCTCGGTGGCGCCCTGGAACTCGCGGACGGAGACCGAGGGCAGCCCCTGCAGCCGCCCCAGGAAGTTGGACACCCACCAGTGGACGTCGTGCACCTTCACCTGCGCGCGCAGGGCGCGCATGCGCTCGCGGCGCTCGGGCTCGCCCATCTCCAGCGCCTCCTCGATGGCGTCCGCCGCCTTCTCCACGTCGTAGGGATTGACGGAGACAGCCCGGTGCAGCTCGTCCGCCGCGCCGGCGAACTCGCTGAGCACCAGCACGCCGTCGTCGTCCGGCCGGGCGGCGCAGAACTCCTTCGCCACCAGGTTCATCCCGTCCCGCACCGGCGTGACGAGCATGACGTCCGCGGCGCGGTACAGCCCCGTGAGCTGCTTCTCGTTGAAGGAGCGGTAGAGGTAGTGCACGGGCACGTTCTGCGTCGTGCCGTACTGGCCGTTGATGCGCCCCACCAGCTCGTTCACCTGCTCGCGGTACGTGGCGTACTCGCTCACCTGGGTCCGGCTGGGCACCGCCACCTGGATGAACCGCAGCCGCCCGCGCCACGTGGGCTCGCGCTCCAGCAGGCGCTGCACGGCGAGCAACCGCCGGGGGATGCCCTTCGTGTAGTCGAGCCGGTCGATGCCCAGCAGGATGCGCTGGCCCTCGGCGCTGCGCCGCAGGGACGCGACCTCCTCCAGCACGCTCGGCTCCTTCGCCAGCGACTCGAAGGCCTCCGTGTCGATGCCCATGGGGAACGCGCCCACGCGCACCTGGCGCCCTTCCCACATGATGCGGTCCACGTCCGTGTCCAGGCCGAGCTGCCGCAAGAGCGAGCCGGAGAAGTGCCGCACGTAGCTGACCGTGTGGAAGCCGATGAGGTCCGCGCCGAGCAGCCCCTTCAGCAGCGCCTCGCGACGGGGCAGCGTGCGGAAGATTTCGGACGAGGGGAATGGGATGTGGTGGAAGTAGCCGATGCGCGCCTCGGGCAGGCGCTGGCGCAACAGCCCCGGCACCAGCATGAGCTGGTAGTCGTGGACCCAGATGATGTCACCGGGTTGATAGTGCCGGGCCACCAGGTCCGCGAAGCGCTCGTTGACCTTGCGGTACACGTCCCAGTCGCGGTCCTGCCGGGGGACGCGCTCCAGCATGTAGTGGCACAGCGGCCAGAGCACCCGGTTGGCGTAGCCCTCGTAGTAGCGGCTCACCTCGCTGGGCGACAGGTGGATGGGCACGCAGCGCTCCTCGGCGAGGCGCGCCTCCACCTGGGTGCGTTGGGTTTCCGACAGACGGGACACGTCACCGGGCCAACCAATCCACAGGCCGCCGGAGCGTTCATGGGGGCGTCGAAGGCCCGTGGCCAGCCCGCCGGAGCTGAGCACCACGGCGACACTGTCCTTCTCCACCTTGACGGTGACAGGGAGACGATTGGAGACGAGCAGGAGTCGAGGCATAGAACCTCAAACCCTTATTCACTCCTTCCACGAATGGCCATCGCCGATTCGCGCGAGGTGGCGATTGTTGGACCCTCGCGTGTCGCCCGAGGTGCCCAGCCCAGTCGCGCGAGCAACGCGGGCTCGCGGCCGGGTTTCCAGATGAACGCATCCAGCACGTAGTGCGTGGCCTGCGGCAGCGCGAGCAGCGGCACCACCAGCGCCAGCAGGTCCGGTGACAGCGTCCACTCCGAGCCCCCGAAGAGGCCCGTGCGCTCGTGCCAGATGAAGCGGTCCCAGAGTAGCTCCTCCGCGAGCGCCAGCGCCACGAGGAACAGGAGGAAGCCCGGCAGGCCCGCGCGGAGGATGGAGCTGGCGACGCCGAAGTCCCCCTCTCCGTCGCGGCCCCGCGCGTAGCGGAACAGGAGCGCGAAGTACGGCACCCCGTGCAGCACGACGTTCATCACCGTGAAGGTGAAGTCGTCGCGCGCGAGGACGATGCCGCCGAACCACGTCACCCACGTGGCGCCGATGAGCAGCACCTTTCCCAGTTGGAGGCCCTCGCCGCGCGCCACGCGGGAGAGCTGGAAGGCGCCCCAGGTGAGGAGCACGCCCGCGTGCAGCGCCAGCGCCACGGTGCCGAGCCACGGGGGCAGGCCCGGGAGGAAGTCTCCCTCGACGAACCACCAGAACGCGCGCGGCAGGTTCGCGTGCCACCACACCACGGGGCCCACGGTGGCGGCGTAGATGGCGGCGGCGTCGAGGCGACGCTCCAGGTCCGAGGCGCGGGCCTTGCGCGTGTAGAGCGCCACCCAGCCGTACTGCTGGCGGACGAAGTGGAACAGCGCCACGTAGGCGAACAGGGTCCAGAACGCGCCCGCGGAGATTTGATGCGCCAGCACGCCCACGACCCAGGCGACCAGGGGAGCCCCCAGGTAGAGCCCGGGGCGCTCACGCAGTTGCCCTGGGTCCAGGTAGGTGCGGAACAGCGTGGACCAGACGTGGGCCACGTCCACGCAGACGACGAGCAGCAGCCACGCCCAAGGAGGCGTGTCCCCCGCGGCGCCGAGCCACGGCGCGGCGAGCACGAGGGCCACGGACACGAGGGCACTGCCAGCGAACACGGCGAGGTCCACGCGCGGACCGAACAGCCAGCTCTGGGAAGGCGCGAGGAAGCGGAGCATCCGGACCGAGAGGCTATCAGCACCGTGGAGGGCGTGACAGGCGAGGCTCCCCGCGTGAGCGCGCGACGTGGCGGGGCCTCCGGTTCCCGCGAAGAGGAGTCGTGAGGTGAGGGCCCCACGAGCGGCACGGCGGCCACGTGGACGCGCAGCGAAGCGGGCCTCGGACCCCATCAATCCGGAAGTGGCGGGGTGGCGGATGTGGCAGCCCCTCGGCAGAGGAGGCAGGGCAGCACGTCAACCCAGGCCCGCGGGCCGGGCGACGGGCGACACCACCATCCAGTCCGGGCCGTGAAGTGGAGGGGCTTGCAAGCGCGGCGCGGCTCCCGCGTAGTGCGCCTGTCGACCTCCCTCCCGAAGCTTCCGCCATGTCCTCCACGCCCCCGCCCCCTCGCTTCCGTCGTCGGCTCCTGGCGGTGATGCTCCTGGCGGGGCTGGTGCCCCTGGTGCTGCTGGGCGTGGTGGCGCAGGGCGTCCTGGAGCGCGTGCTCTCCGTCTCCGTCGCGCCCGTGGAGGCCGTGCTGGACGAGGTGTCCGTGAGCCTGGAGCGCCAAGGGCTCTCTCGCGAGGCACTGGACGAGGCGCGGCTGAACCTCGCGCAGGCGGAGCTGACCCGACGGGCCCTGGCGCGCAGGGTCCCCGCGTTCATCACCATGCTCGTGTTCGTCTCGGGCTGCGTGCTCGCGCTGGCCGCCGTGCTGCTCGGCCGCGCGCTGACCCGGCCGGTGACGACGTTGACCGAGGGCATGTGGGCCTATGCCCGGGGCGACCTGTCCGTGCGTCTGCCCGCCGTCGACCCGCCGCGCGACGAGCTCCAGTTCCTCCTGGGCCAGTTCAACCGGATGGGACAGGAGCTGGTCGCACAGCGCGAGCGCGCGAAGTCCGCCGAGCAGATCGCCGCCTGGCAGGACGTGGCGCGCGCCTTGGCCCATGAGCTGAAGAACCCGCTCACGGCGATGAAGCTCTCGCTCGCGCGGCTGTCCCGCTCGGACCCGGCGTCTGCCGCGGACGCCACGCGCATCTCCGAGTCCGTGGCGCTGCTCCAGGAAGAGGTGGAGCTGCTCATGCGCATGACGCAGAGCTTCTCCACGTTCGCGCGGCTGCCCGCGCCGCGCTTCCAGGACGTGCCGCTCCGACCGCTGCTCTCCGAGGTCTGCGCACTGTACGCGCGGACCTCCGCGGTCCCCGTGGAGCTCGTCCCTGGACCCGAGGTCTCCTTGCGCGCGGACCCGGATGGACTGCGCCGCCTCTTCGGCAATCTGGTGAAGAACGCCACCGAGGCCTCCTCCGAGGGCGCGCCCCCGGTGCGTGTCTCGCTGGAGCCCGCCTCCACGGGCGGCGTGCGCGTCACCGTGGCGGATGGCGGCAGCGGCGTTCCCGGAGTCCTCGAGGGCGCGGCGCTCACGCGTGGACTCTTCAGCACGAAGCCCGAGGGCAGCGGGCTCGGACTTCCCATCTCGCAGAAGATCACACACGAGCACGGCGGACAGCTTCGCCTGGAGCCCGCGCCGGGCGGCGGTACGCTCGCGAGCGTGGAGCTTCCCCTCGTTCCTCCGCCCGCTCAGGTGTCTCCGTCATGAAGCCCGGCCCTCGCATCCGCGTCGTCGATGACGACCCTGGCGTCCTCGATGCCGGTGCGCGACCTCCTGCGCGGCGTGGAGTCCCCCTGGTGCCACGGCCCCTCCAGGTGTCTCCATCATGAAGCCCGGCTCTCGCATCCTCGTCGTCGATGACGACCCTGGCGTCCTCGATGCCGGTGCGCTGCCTCCCGCACGAGGCGGAGCATCCCCTCGTGCCTCAACCTCTCCAGGTGTCCCCGTCATGAAGCCCGGCCCTCGCATCCTCGTCGTCGATGACGACCCTGGCGTCCTCGATGCCGTGCGCTGCCTCCCGCACGAGGTGAAGCATCCCCTCGTGCCTCAACCGCTCCAGGTGTCCCCGTCATGAAGCCCGGCCCTCGCATCCTCGTCGTCGATGACGACCCTGGCGTCCTCAAGGCCCTGAGGGGCCTGTTGAGCGACGAGGGCTTCACTGTCGTCGAGGCCCGCTCCACCGCGGAGGCGACCCGCGTCCTCGACGCCCCCGAGGGTCCGCCCGCGATGATGTTGCTCGACCTCCGCATGCCCGGGGAGACGGGCCTGGAGTTCCTCGCGCGGCTGCCCCGCCCCCTGCCCGTGCCCGTCGTCGTGCTGTCGGGCGAAGCCTCTCCCTCTGAAGCCGCGCAGGCCCTGAAGCGCGGCGCCACCGACTTCGTGGAGAAGCCCCCTTCCCCCGAGCGACTCCTCACGGCGCTGCGCAACGCGCTGGCGCTCGGCGCGCTCCAGGAGGAGCGAGAGCGACTGCTGGACGCGCTCGCGCGCCCCGGACACCTCGTGGGCGACAGCCCCGCCATGGAGGCCCTGCGCCGGCTCATCACCCGCGTGGCCCCGAGCGACACGGCGGTGCTCATCACCGGCGAGACCGGCACCGGCAAGGAGCGCGTCGCACGCGCGCTGCACCTGGCCTCGGGCCGCAAGGGACGCCTCGTCGCCGTCAACTGCGCGGCCATCCCGTCCACGCTGCTGGAGAGCGAGCTGTTCGGCCACGAGAAGGGCGCGTTCTCCGGCGCGCACAGCCGGCGCGCGGGGCGCATCGAGCAGGCCCACGGCGGCACGCTGTTCCTCGACGAGATTGGCGACATGCCGCTGGAGCTGCAGGCCAAGCTGCTGCGCGTGCTGGAGACACGCGAGGTCGAGCGACTTGGCGGCTCGGCGCCCGTGCCGGTGGATGCGCGCGTGCTCGCCGCCACCCATCAGGAGCTCGCCCGCGCGGTGAAGGACGGCCGCTTCCGACAGGACCTCTTCTTCCGCCTCAACGTGATGCCGCTCCACATCCCGCCGCTGCGCGAGCGCCCCGAGGACCTGCTCCCCCTCGCCCGCGCCTTCGCCGCGGAGTTCGCCGGACGCGAGGTGCCCCTGACGCTCGCGCCCGGCGCGGAGGTGGCCCTGCGCGCCTACCCGTGGCCCGGCAACGTGCGCGAGCTGCGCAACGTCATCGAGCGGCTCAACCTGCTGCGCGGCGACGGGCCGCTGGTGCTCGGACCGGAGGCCGTCTCCGGCCCCCTCGCCTCCCCCACGCCCAAGCGCGCCAGCGTGGGAGAGAAGAGCTACCGCGAGCACGTCGAGGACTTCGAGCGCGAGCTCATCCGCGCCGCGCTCCAGGAAGGCGAGAGCATCGCGGGCGCCGCGCGGCTGCTCCAGGTGGACCGGGGCAACCTCTACCGCCGCATCAAGGCGCTCGGCCTTCCCGTGAGCTGAACGCGCTTCACGGAGCCGCGGGGCGTGGCTTCACGTCCGTGTTCTGCCCCGCGACGATGCGCCACGCGCCGTCCGCCGAGCGCTGCATCACGTAGCGCATCTGCGTCCTCAGGACTCCCGGCTCGGTGTTCTGCACGCCCGGAGGAAGGCCCGGATGGCCCGTCACCTCGTGCGTCGTGTCCACCACCGCCACGTCGTCGCCGACGAAGGAGATGCGGCGCACCGTCACCTTGCTCTGGCTGCCCTTGAACAGCGACTCGAAGATGGCCGCGTGGCGCTCCTGGATCTGCGCCTTCCCCTCGAACATCGTCCCCGCGATGTTGATGAAGTCCGCGTCGGGCGCGAAGTCCTGGGACCACACCACCGCGTCCTGGCGATTCCACGCCGCCGTCTGCGCGTCCACCTGCTCACGAATCCGCTGCTCGTCCCGCGTGTGGTCCACGTGTGAACACGCCAGGGGGAACATCAGCCATGCGCACGCGGTCATCACCCGAAACCTCCGGGCGGTGTCGAGGGGCAGTTCGGGGAGCAGGTCAGCGAGCATCAGAGGGTTCTCGGGGTGGGTGGTGGCCTTGGCGTGCCATTCTATCCTTCGCTGGGGCCCGTCACGCGTTCAAATGACACTCCAAGGTTCCCGACTCCTTCGAGTGCGTTCTTGATGTCTTCGGAAACAACGAGCGCGACCTTGAACTTCTTCAGCCGGAAGACCTGCGCGCCCTCGGTCTTCGAGGGGTCGATGCGAAGCCCGTAGATCCAGTTGTACTCCCCTTCAAATCCAGGGGGATGGTCGTCGTAATGATGCACCTCGCTGCACCGTGCCTCATCGATGGCATCAACGACCTTGGTTGCATTGACAACGAAGTACCGTTCGGGCTCCCCCTCGATGGACACCTCAAGAAGCTGGACGTCCTCTGGAGCCAGTGTCCGGAAGACGTTCGCGACGGCATCGCTGACGATGGGGGCTGCTTCAATCACAGAAAAAGCAAACGCCCTTTTCCTACCGGGATGTGCGATGCGTGCCTTGAGAGGTCCAAGGTCTGGAAGCACGCGGCCATCCGCGAACATCCAAGGCTCGTCAAACGCATCGCCAGAATCCCGCGTCGGCGTTTCCAGTAGCCACCGGGGCACATCTCCAAGCTCCACCGAATAGAAATGGCGCTCCACCTCACCCCTCCACCTTCACAATGAAGCTCCGCAAGTCGGAGCCCTGCGTCAGAAGCTCGTTGGCTATCTTCGCAAGTTCCTTCGTCAAACTGGCCCGGCAGGCCTCCGTGGTTCGGCAGCGCGAAACCGAAAGCTCGAGGCGCCGGATCACCGCTCGGTGATACAGCTCAGGATGAGGCCCCTCGTGGCCATTGAGCCGCACTTTATTTGCCACGTCCTCGAGAGACATGCCTGCCTTCTCGAATATCTTCAGGCACTGAGGCGTCCAAGGCCCCCCTGTTGCATCCGAAATCGGGTTCTTGTTCGTGCAGATGTGGTGAACAGGCCCGACCTCGTCACCGGGAATCCGCCCATCCGAGTACATCGCCAGGGCAGCGGCTGCGCCAGGCGCCAGCGCGACATGGAGCACGCCGGCGGCGGGAAGCGCCATCGAAGTCACACCGCCATTCATCGCCGCTCCGAGCTGGAACCCCGATTCAGCCCGCGCTCGGACCACGGCTTGCGAGAAGCCAGGGAGCTTCGGACCTTGAGCCGCCATGGCGTTCTTGCCGCCCAGCGCCGCGGTGACGAGCAGCACCAGGACGCGCGTGCCGTTCGTCCCCAACACCCTCCCGAACCGATGCCCGATGTCCTGCAACTCGATGACGCTCGTTGCTCGCTCCGCGTCGTCCCACAACCTCACGAAGCCCCGGCCGATCTCCCAGACCGGCAGGACGCCCAGGTAGGCCACCATCGCCGCCGTCAACGCCACCGCGATGACCTTCGTGATGGGCTCAGGAAGAGCCATCGTGAGGAGCACTGTCAAAGCAGCCGAGGTCAGCAGGGCCTTGAGTGCCGCCGGGTTCAGCACCTTGCCGACCTCCACCTCGACGCTCTCCCAAACAGTATCGAGCGCGAAACGACAGCGCCATCAACGTCCGGTCCCTGCGAGAGAAGGTCAGACCCGTTGCCCCAACGAGGGTCAGGCACTCATCGCCATCAGGGCAGATGCGCGCGGACAGCGACTCGGGCGAGCCTCCATGGCCTGAGTCCACAATGCCCTTCGAGGACACGAGCAGCGTCCTGGACCGCACCCAACCTCGTTGGTCGGCCTCGTCCGCTTCGCGAAAGGCGACGTCCATCCGAAGGTCGAGGATGAGTGCCGTGAGGGCGGACTTGAACTCATCCTCGGTGACCTCGACCGGGTCAACGTCCACGGACTCGTGGACGACCCGCTGACCGCTCCCCGTGTCGAGATGGACGACGCGGCCGGTGGCACAACCGGCCGTGAGCAACAGCAGCGGGAGTATCCCAACCCACCTCATAGAGTCCCCCGAAGGTGAATCTCCCGAAATCCAGGGCGGATGGCATCCTGGGTCCAGTGTCCAGCAACTTCAACGGCATTCCCCGTGCGACTCCCAGTGAGCAGGAAACCCAGGAAGCCCCGGGGCGATAATCCCATGCGGCCACCCCCAAACCGCCTCACAGGAAGAGTCGCCCCATGTCGAACCGCATCGGCCGCCCCACCTTCGTCCCCACCGCGCAGACGGGCCTCACCCCGGAGCGCGAGCGGGCGGCCCGGGCCACCGGCGACAAGTCCTCCCAGACCCGCGCCCAGGTCGACCAGTTCGAGTCGCGCGCCGCCCGCCCCAACGCGTCCCTCCTGGGCACCGCGCTCCCGACGGCGGCGGTCGCCCTGCCTTCCAAGGCCGCGGACATCCAGCCCCAGCTCCACGCGGCCACGGGGTACTCGGCCCACTTCGGCTCGGGCAAGCGCACCGCCACGGCGCACGTGGAGGGCCAGGGACAGGTCCACCTGCCCACCGGCTCGGGCCGTGGCCCCTCCTTCCACGCGGAGGCGGGCAAGCCGCTGACGGTGACGGCGGACCCGGCGCGCTTCTCGTCGCAGTACCAGAAGGTGGAGCTGGTGTGGCGGCTGGTCCCCGGCGGCGCGGAGAACGTCGTCCCCATGTCGGACGGCACGCGCGACGCACAGGGCCGGCTGAACCTCCAGCCGGGCACCTTCGACCTCCCCCCGGACGCGACGGGCCTGGTGCGCATCTCCTTCCGCACCACGGACGCATCCGGGCGCACCAGCAACCAGTGGGACCCGAGCAGCGACGCCTCCATCGCCTCCGCCGAGGGCGCGACGGTGTCCTTCACCGACGACTTCCAGACGCAGGTGGACGGCACGCTGCGCGCGGGCGACAAGCTCCAGCTCGCGTATGACCAGGACCGGCTCAAGTCGCTCGCGGGCGGCAAGACGCCCACCGAGGTCGTCGCCTGCGTCTCCTTCAACGGCGAGCCGCCGCTGGAGTTCCCGCTGGACCTGCAGGTCCAGGACGGCGGCGAGGGCGGCGCGTTCATGCCGTCGGTCCGCGTGCCCTTCGAGGCCACGGACGTGCAGGTCTGGTTCCGCGGCAAGGCGGACGACAACACGACGTGGGACTCCGCAAACGGGCAGAACTTCAAGTTCTCCGTGGGCGTCACGCGCGACGACGCGGAGCCGGGCTGGAAGAACGAGCTCTTGCGCAGCAAGAGCTTCCCCCACCTCACCGCGGACACGTTCGTGGGCATCGGCCCTTCGTCACAGCGCTACAACTGCATCGCGTGGACGCTGGGCAACCGCAACGAGTGGGTCTGGCCAGGCACGCGCGTGGAGGACTTCGACCAGCTCTACGCGCAGCAGGGCTACCAGCCGCTCGACACGTTGGACCTGAGCCACGACCCCACGCTGGAGAAGGTGGTCATCTACGGCCGCAAGCCGGTGACGGGCAACGGCCCGCTCGAGGTGACGCACGGCGCGCTGATGGACGAGCAGGGCCGCTTCACGAGCAAGATCGGCACCCAGCCGCTCATCCGTCACAACAGCGCTGACGACCTCACCGGGCCTTCGTATGGTGCGCCCGTGCGAGTCTACGTGCGTCCCCGTCCGGTGAGCGTGTCATGAGCCCGTCCAGCGAGCGCTTCGACGCCCTGGCCGCGGAGTGGGAGCGGCACTGCGAGGCGCACCGGGAGGCGTCCAACCCCTTCGTGTTCGTCCAGCATCCGTCCTTCGAGTCGCTCGTGGGGCTCGGGCGCGCGGCGGTGCCGCTCATCATCGAGCGCTACCGCCACGGCAGCGTGTTCTGGGGCGCGGCGCTGCGCCGCATCACCGGCGTCACCACCTTCGGCGAGGGCGTCGTGGGGGACCTGGAGGCGAACCGGCGCGGCTGGCTGAAGTGGTGGGACGCCCACCAGGCCGAGTTCCCGGGCTGAGACGAAGCGGGGACGCCGGGCCGGAAGGACGCGCCCCGCCTGACACACCCACGTCCTCCGACAGCGCGAGCCTCCGGGACCCGGAGTGCTCCCTCGGGACAGGCGTGAAGACGTGCCGCAATCGCGGGGCGCGATGTCAGTATCACATCCGGATTCGACATCAGGATGTGCCCATGACATCGACACGGCTGGCCGGCCCTCGTCCTTTCAAGCACTTGTCACGACGCGGCGGCTGGAACGCAGCGTGCTCTGTCCCATGCGCATGAACCGCCTCGCGCTTCTCACCTGCCTCGTCTCCCTCACCTCCGGCGCCCAGTCCGCGCCGGACGCTGGCGTCGCCGCCGGGCCCCAGGCCGTCGACACGCCCTCCTCCACCACGTCTGGCTCCGCCACCACGGCGAGTCCAGGGAGCGCCGCCCAGCCCGAGGCGCGCGCCCCGCGAGCCGACGACGAGCGTGACGACGAGGACGCGTCCGCGCCCGAGGGCGACTACGGCCAGCTCCCCGTGAAGACGTCCGAGGAGGACGCGCGCGCCGAGCACCAGCGCTCGAAGCGCGGCAAGAAGTCGCGCGACGGCCGCGAGGACGCGTCACGCGAGAAGCGCGACCTGTGCGAGGACGAGGACCTGGAGGACGACGACAGCGACGAGCTGTCCGTCCTCGCGCCGCTCCAGCTCGACGTCGACGGCCGCGCGCTCACGCCGACCACGCTCGAGCTGCACGGCCTGCATCGGCTGACGGACGCCCAGGTCCGCGCCTTCATCCGTCCCACCCCGGAGGAGAGCAGCACGCCCACGCCGGCGAATCTCCGGCAGACGCTGCGCCGACTCGCGCGCACGGGCCTGTTCTCCCGCGTGGAGCCCCGCGTGCGCGTCACCGAGCAGGGCGTCGCGGTGCTCGAGGTCCACCTGGAGGAACACCCCATCGTCACCCAGGTGGAGGTGGAGGGCCTGCGGGACCTCCAGCTCGATGAAATCCTGGAGGAGCTGCTCCACCTGCCGCCGCGCTACCCGGACGAGGACGGCGACGAGGAGGACGAGGAGTTCGTCGCCACCCTTCGGGTGAGCGGCGCGCGCGGCACGCTCACCGTCACCAGGCCCTGCCCTCCCCAGCACCCGCCCCGCGAGTGGCTGGCCCGGATGGACAAGGACACGTACCGCCCGGGCATCGTCCTCGGCGGCGTGACGGCCGCGATGCAGCGCGCGTTGAGGGAGCTGCGCTCGGACGGCTACATGCTCGCGAGCCTCTCGGGGACGCTGACGCCGGACGGCAAGCTCACCGTCATCGTGGACGAGGGACGGCTGGAGGCCGTGGACGTCGTGGGCGTGGAGGGCGCCATCGCCGACCGCGTGCGCGACGCGCTGGACCTCAAGCCCGGAGACGTCTTCTTGCGCAGCGACGCGCGCCGCGCCATGGAGCGGCTGGAGGCCCGCCTGCCGTTCCTGGAGGCGAAGAGCGTGGACACCGACGCCCGGGACGCCGCCCGGCGCCGCGACGCGCGCATCGTCGAGGAGCGCACCGCCGATGGCGTGCGCCACTACCGGACGCAGGAGCAGAAGCGGAAGGAGAAGCGCCGCCGCGACAACGTCGAGGTCGAGCTGAGCTGGGGCGAGCTCTTCGAGTCCTGGCGCCACGGCCGCGACGGGGACGGCATCACCCTGGAGGGTCGCAAGCTGGTGGTGCACGTGCGCCCGCGCCGCCCGGACGTCGACGTGTCCCTGCTGCCCATCCACACGCAGGTGACGGGACTGGCGCCGGGCCTGGCGGGCTCGCTGCGCCTCTGGGATGGGAAGGACCGCATCCACACCACGCTCGACGCCGCCGCGTTCCTGGCGCTGCGATTGGGCGGCCAGAAAATCCCCGACGACCCCGAGGGCACGAAGCGGCAGCGCCGGGTGAACCTGCTCGGCGGCGCGAAGGTGGAGATTCCGGCGGTGGGACTGGCGGAGCTGGGCGCCCAGGCGCACGACTTCACCGACACGCTGGACCGCTGGCGGATGAGCGACATCGACTCGTCGCTGTACTCGGCGCTCATCAACCGGCCGGACCGCGACTACTTTCGCCGCAAGGGCGTGGCGGGCTTCGCCACGTTCCGCTGGTCCGACTGGCTCGCGGGCGTCGAGTACCACTCGGACCGCTACGAGACGCTGCGCAGCTTCTCCCCACCGCTGTCCCTGTTCCGCCGCGACTCGCCGCCCTTCCCCAACGCACCGGTGACGGAGGGCCGCTTCCAGTCCGTGGTGGCCCGGGTGGAGTACGCCAGCAACGCGCCGCGCGGAACGAAGGTGGGCTCGCTGTTCCGCACGCCGGAGACGGCGCTGCTCGACATCGACGGGGACTGGGACCACCGCCCGTTCCTGCACGCCTTCGCGACGCTGGAGGTGGGCGAGGGACCGGCCGCCGCCGGCGCGGACGAGCGCTTCTGGAAGCTGGTGAGCGACTTCTCCCTGGTGGTGCCCACCAGCCCGAACACGGGGCTGCGGCTGCGCCTGCGGGGCGCGGGCGGCGACAACCTGCCCGAGCAGAAGCGCGAGGCGCTCGGCGGGTGGACGGCGCTGCGAGGCTTCGGCTTCAAGGAGTTCAAGGGCGACGTGTCCATGCTCGCGAGCGCCGAGTACCGGTGGCATGCCTTCGGCCTCTTCACGGACCTGGGCACGGTGCGCGGGGACGGCGAGTGGACGGACGCGCGGCTCGGCGTGGGCGCCAGCTTCCACTTCACCGACGACGTGCGCATGGACGTCGCGTGGCGCACGGACGAGAAGGCCACGGCCACGCCCGAGGCGCGCCTGTTCTTCGTGCGGACGTTCTAGGGCCCATGGCACGCACGGGAACACACGGCGGACGCAGGCTCGGCGCGGCGATGGTGGCCGCGCTGGGGCTGCTGGCGCCCCAGGCCCTGGCGGAGGAGCCTCGCGTCGCCTGCACGGCCACGCTCTCCGGTCGGCGCGTGCTGGTGCGCCCGGAGGCCTTCGCCTTCCTCTCGGAGGAGCTGGACCGGCTGGTGCGGCTGGGCATGGCGGGCAAGGTGGAGGTGGAGCTGTCGCTGTGGAAGCGCCGGACGCTGTGGTTCAACACCCGGCTGGACGGCGCGCGACTCACCCAGGTGATTGGCTTCGGGCGTGAGGGCTATCTGCTGGATGGGAGGCTGCTTCCCCAGGGACCCGCGGCGCTGGAGCTGGACCGCGTCGCCTGGACGCTGGAGTCCCGCCCCGACGCGGGCGACCGCTTCGTCGTCCAGGTGGAGGTGAGGCTGAACGTGGTGACGGCGGCCAGCCTGGGACGCATGGCCTCGTGGCTGCGATGGAAGGATGAAGAGGCAGAGGCAGGCCGCAGCAGCCTGACGGGGACGCTGCTGCGCTCCGTCGCGGAAGACCTCACCCGGCGCGCCTCCGGGCGCTGCGACGTCGCTCCGCCCACATGAGGCGGAGGGACGCCTCGGCAACGACAGACACACACGCCCATCCCGCATGGGCTCACACGAATCGCGGTGCCCGGCCTCGCGTCGGGGCACGGAGAATGGTCATGCGCCGCTGGCTTCTTACCCTGTCCGTCCTGCTCACGTCCTGTGGGCTGCGCCTGGAGCCGCCCGGGAGCACGGTGCATGTCTTCGTGCCCGAGCGAGCGGAGGTCCACGGCGCGAGCATCCCCGTGCTCTATCTGGAGAAGGACCGCGCCCTCTTCTTCCCCGAGGGCGTGAGCGGCGCCGCCGGCGCGGTGGAGCCACGCCCCAGCGAGCTCGTCGCGCTGGGGCAGCGAAAGGACATCGTCATCATCGCCGTGGACACGGAGCCCACCTCGCTGGCGAGGGCGCTCCTCTCCGGCCCGCCCCACTACGTCACCCACCTCGGCGCGGCGGACACACACTCAGGCTCCCATTGATATGGGATTGAGGCGCGTCCGCCTCACCCCACCCGCACCACCGCGCGCCCGAAGTTCTCGCCACGGAACAGCCCGGCGAAGAGCGCGGGCGCGGACTCGAGTCCGTCCACCACGTGCTCGCGGTGCTTCAGCGTCCCATCCTGCAGCCACCCGCGCAGCGCCGCCCGCGCCTCGCCGAAGCGCGCGAAGTAGTCGAGCACCACGAAGCCCTCCATGCGCAGTCGCTGGATGATGAGGAACGGCGTGTTCTTCAAGCCCGCGCGCTGCTCGGGCGGCACGCCGTAGTCCGCCACCAGCCCCGACACCACCACGCGGCCCTTGAGCGCCATGCACGCGAGCGTCGTGTCCAGCATCGTCCCGCCCACGTTGTCCAGATACACATCCACGCCGCGCGGACACTCGCGTCGAATCGCCGCGCCCCAATCCGTCTCCGCGCGGTAGTCGATGACCGCGTCGAAGCCGAGCGCGTCCTTCACCCAGCGGCACTTCTCCGCCCCACCGGCGATGCCCACCACGCGCGCGCCCTGCCGCTTCGCGATTTGTCCCGCCACCGAGCCCACCGCGCCCGCCGCCGAGGACACCAGCACCGTCTCCCCTTCCTTCGGACGCCCCAGCTCCACGATGCCGAAGTACGCCGTCAGCCCCGGGATGCCCAGGACGCCCAGCTCCGCCGACAGGGACTCGGCGCCTCGCTCCACCTTGCGCAGCCC
>NZ_SRLW01000151.1:0-23724 GCF_006518215.1 Myxococcus sp. AB025B | reverse complement strand
CGTCGAAATCACCCGTGCCCTCACCACCTTGCGCCTGTCCGGCATGGCCCAGGCCCTCGAGGCGCGCCTGCTCCAGGCCCAGGCCGAGAAGCTCGCTCCGCTCGACTTCCTCTCCGCGCTCGTCAACGACGAGCTGACACGTCGAAGCGACAGCTTCATCCAACGCCGCCTGAAGCAGGGCGCCTTCCGCGACGCGGGCAAGACGCTCGACGGCTTCGACTTCGACTTCAACAAGAAGATGAATCGCCGCCTCGTCTTCGAGCTGGCCACCGGCGGCTTCGTGGAGCGACGCGAGGACGCGCTCTTCCTCGGCCCTCCAGGCACCGGCAAGAGTCACATCGCCCAGGCCATCGGCCGCGCCGTCATCCAGTCCCAGGGCCACCGCGTCCTCTACCGCGAAGCCCACCACCTGCTCGAGGAGCTGGCCGAGTCCAGCCTCGAGGGCACCCGACGACAGAAGCTCGATGCGCTCACCAGCGCCCCGCTGCTCGTCATCGATGACCTCGGCATGCGCAAGCTGCCCGCCACCGCCGCAGAGGACCTGCTCGAGCTCATCATGCGCCGCTACGAGAAGGCTTCCACCCTCATCACCTCCAACAGGCCCGTGGAGGATTGGGGGAAGCTCCTGGGCGACAACGCCGCCGTGGCCGCCATGCTCGACCGGCTCCTGCACCATGCCCACGTCGTCCAATTCGGCCCTCGAAGCTGGCGCACCAAGGGGGCCATGGAGTTGCGGTCCGCCGAGTCCGCAGGGTAGGAGTCCTCCTGTCTCGGCCCTCTCTCTTTGGCCGGTTTTGACGGGACCCTCTTTGGCCGGTTTTCACCTGACCATTGAGGCTCTGGCCGAAGGACAAGTCGCTGGAGCTGCTGGGCAAGTACCTGAAGCTCTTCACCGACAAGGTGGAGCTGACGGAGATGAAGAAGAGCCACGAGGAAGCGCTGGGGGAGCTGGAGTGAGCGCGGCCCAGCAGGCGCGGAAGAAGCCCTCCCTCCGAACGCAGGTGGCTCGGCGCCGTCAGCCGCGCGAGCTGAGGGGGCGTGGCGTGCGGCCGGTGGCGCAGGACGCGCAGGAGGAGCTGTCACCGCGCGAGAAGGCCATCCGCCAGCGGCTGAAGGACGACTTCCCGCACTACGCGGAGAAGTGCCTGCGGATTCGCCCGAAGGAGGTGTCCGGGGCGGCGTTGCCGCAGCTGAAGCTGAACAAGGCCCAGCTGTACCTGCACGAGAGGCTGGAGGCGCAGCTCCGGAAGACGGGGAGGGTGCGCGCCATCATCCTCAAGGGGCGCCAGCAGGGGTGCAGCACGTACGTGGAGGCGCGCTTTTACTGGAGGGTGTCACACCGGAAAGGGGTGAGCGCCTACATCCTCACGCACGAGGACCCGGCCACCGCCAACCTCTTCAAAATGGCGAAGACGTACCACGAGCACTGCCCGTCGCTCGTGAAGCCGTCCACCAGCGCGTCCAACGCGAAGGAGCTGCTCTTCGACAAGCTGGCCTCCGGGTACAAGGTGGGCACCGCAGGGAGCAAGGGGACGGGACGCTCGTCGACGCTGCAGTACTTCCACGGCTCGGAAGTCGCCTTCTGGCCCAACGCCTCGGGCCACATGCGCGGCGTGCTGGAGGCCGTAGGCAACGTGCCGGGGACAGAAATCATCCTCGAGTCCACCAGCGACGGGCCGCAGGGACTCTTCTACCGGCTGTGCCTGGCGGCGCAGAAGGGGGAGAACGAGTACGAGCTCATCTTCATCCCCTGGTTCTGGCAGGACGAGTACCGCCTGCCGGTGCCCGCGGGCTTCGAGCGCACCTCGGAGGAGGTGCGGTACGCGGAGCTGTGCCAGCAGGTGCATGGCTACGCCCTGGACGACGGGCAGCTGGCGTGGCGCCGCTCGAAGGTGTCGGCCTTCGAGAAGGGCGTGGCGGACTTCCGGCGCGAGTACCCGGCGACGGTGGAGGAGGCCTTCAAGTCCGCGGCGGTGGGCGCCCTATGGACTCCCGAGACGCTGGAGGAGGCGCGCGCGCCTCTCCCGGTGGACGCCGAGGGCAAGCCGCTGCCCATGGTGCGCGTGGTGGTGGCGGTGGACCCGGCTGGCGGGGACGGCCCCAGCAACGACGAGGTGGGCATTGTCTGCGCGGGCAAGGCCTCCAACGGGCACGCCTACGTGTGGCTGGACGCCTCGGCCAAGTACTCGGCGGAGGGGTGGGCCACGAAGTCGTTGGCCCTCTACGAGAAGGAGTGCGCCGACGCCGTGGTGGGCGAGAAGAACTTCGGCGGGGACATGGTGGAGACCACCATCCGCAGCAAGGCGAAGGAGATGCGCAGGCCCGTCAACGTGAAGGTGGTGACGGCCTCGCGCGGCAAGGCGAAGCGCGCGGAGCCGGTGGCCGCGCTGTACGAGCGCGGGAAGGTGCACCACGTGGGCCGGCTGCCCGCCCTCGAGGACGAGATGACGACGTGGGTGCCCGGGGAGTCCACCTGGAGCCCTAACCGAATGGACGCCGCGGTGTGGGCGCTGACGGAGCTGATGCTCGACACGTCAACGCACTCCATGCGCGTCGGGAGCTACCGATGAGCGCCACGTGCGCCGCTGCGCCGGCACCGGGTGTCGTCCTGTACGTGTCCGGCCCGTACCGCGTCTGGGTGCGCCGCGCCGTGCTGGCGAAGGCCCAGCGCCTGGCCCGCGTGCGTGCCCCGCTGGAGACGGGCGGACTGCTGCTGGGGCAGGTGGTGGACGGCGAGGCCCACGTGCTGGCGCTGACGGGCCCGGGACGGCGCGCGCTCCGCAGCCGCCTGGGCTACGAGGCGGACCGTGCCCGCGACAACCGCCTGGTGGCGCGCGTCCACCCCCGGCTGCACTACCTGGGCGACTGGCACACCCACCCGGGTGGCCCCGCGGTGCTGTCCGCGACGGACGTGTCCTCCATTCGGGGGACGCTGACGCTGTCCCGTCCCGAGGTGCTGCACCTGCTGCTCGCGGGCCCGGCCGACATGGGGGCCGCCGTGGCCTCTC
Source organism: Myxococcus sp. AB025B (assembly GCF_006518215.1). NCBI lineage: Bacteria > Pseudomonadati > Myxococcota > Myxococcia > Myxococcales > Myxococcaceae > Myxococcus > Myxococcus sp. AB025B. The sequence goes on along the minus strand of NZ_SRLW01000151.1, from coordinate 20,716 downwards.
TCTTTACTCTGGTGCGCGGCGAGTCCGCCGCCCGCCGCATGACTCCCGAGGTGGCAACGTGACGTGCATTGCAGGCGTGGTGGCGCGGGGGCGCGTGTACCTGGGCGGGGACAGCGCGGGCGTCGCCGGGTACGAGCTCACCGTCCGCGCCGACACGAAGGTGTTCTCCACCGGCCCCTTCCTCGTCGGCTTCACCTCGTCCTTCCGCATGGGGCAGGTGTTGAGGCACGCCTTCTGCCCACCGCCGTTGCCGACGCGGCCCGGGGCGCTGGGCCGGTACATGGTGGTGGACTTCGTCGACGCGGTGCGCGCTGCCCTGAAGGACAAGGGCTGGGCGGCGAAGCAGAACGAGCAGGAGTTGGGCGGCACCTTCCTCGTCGGCGTGGCGGGGCACCTCTTCCGCGTCGAGGCCGACTACCAGGTGGCGGAGTCCCGCGACGGCTTCGACGCCGTGGGGTGCGGCAGCGAGGCCGCGCGCGGGGCCCTCTTCGCTGCCCGGCACCTCAAGCCCGAGGCGCGGGTGCGCATGGCGCTGCGCGCGGCGGAGCGCTTCAGCGCTGGCGTCCGCGGGCCCTTTCGGGTGGTGTCCGGGTGAGCGCCGCCCGCCGCCGGCCCGGCACCTCCTGGCGCCTGCGCGGGCGAGGCCTGCCGCGCGCGGCCCGGCGCGATTCCGCATGGCTGGTGCTGCGCTTCTTCCCCCACCTCGCGGACCCGACGTCCCGGCGCCTCTCCCGCCTGGCGCTCCGCAACTGGCAGTACGTCCACCTTCGCCGTCCCGGCCATGCAGAGAGGGCCAGCCCATGACGTCCGACGTGAGCAACGAGAGCAGCGCGTACAAGGCGATGAAGCCGCACTGGGCGCTGGTGCGGGCCCTGCTGGGAGGCACCGAGGCCATGCGCGCCGCGGGGACGACGTACCTGCCTCAGCATGCGCGCGAGTCCGAGGAGGCCTACAGAGAGCGCCTCCAGCGCAGCTTCCACTTCAACTACTTCGAGTCCGCCCTCGGCACCCTGGCGGAGATGCCCTTCACCAAGCCGGTGACGTTGTCCGACTCCGCCCCCGAGGAGCTGCACGCCCTCGTGGACGACGTGGACAAGCAGGGCAACGACGTGACGACGTGGGCGCGCAACGCCTTCGCGGACGGGCTGGCCAACGGACTGGTGCACATCCTCGTCGAATTCCCCAGGGTGGACAGGACGCAGGTGCAGACGCGCGCGGACGAGGAGGCGGCGGGCGTACGCCCGTACTTCGTTCACGTGACCGCTGAGTCCCTCCTGGCGGCCTACGCCACGGTGGAGGGCGGCGCCCAGGTGCTGACGCATATCCGCATCCGCGATCCGGTGACGCGGGTGTCCGGCTTCGAGGAGGTGGTGGTGGAGCGCGTCCGCGTGCTCGAGCGAGACAGGTGGGAGGTGTACGAGAAGGAGGGGAACGGCACCTGGGCGCTGGTGGACAGCGGGGAGAACACGCTGGGCTTCATCCCCCTCGTCACCTGGTACGCCGGCAAGCCCAAGGGCTTCATGCTCATCCGCCCGCCGCTGCTCTCCCTGGCGGAGAAGAACCTGGAGCACTGGCAGTCATCCAGCGACCAGCGGAACATCCTCACCATCACCCGCTTCCCAATTCTGGCGGCCTCGGGCGTGACGGACGACTCGCCGCGAGGCGGGGGCGTCGAGCTCGAAGGGCTGGACGCGGAGGACAGGGAGTTCCTCGGGAGGCCCAGTGGGCGCGGCGGCATCGCCATCGGCCCCCACTCGCTGCTCACCACCAGCAACCCCCAGGGGAAATTCTACTACGTCGAGCACGCCGGGGCGGCCATCGAAGCGGGCGCGAAGGACCTCGAGCGCCTGGAGGACCAGATGGCGGCGCTCAGCGTCGAGCTGCTCGTCCGCCGGAAGAGCAACACCACGGCCACCGAGAAGTCCATCAACGCCGGGCAGAGCTACTCGAAGCTGGGCGCCATGGCGCGCACCTTCGGCGACGCGCTGGAGCTGGCCTTCCACTTCGCTGCCCGGTGGATGGGCGTCGAGGTGCCGGACGACAAGCTGAAGGTGTCCGTGCACACGGACTTCGGCGTGGAGGAGGGTGACGCGCAGGGCCTGGAGGTGCTCTTCAAGACTCGCGCGGCGGGCGACATCTCTCGCCGTGCCTTCCTGAAGGAGCTGCAGCGCCGGGGCACCCTCTCCGCGGACTTCGACGAGGAGTTGGACTCGGACTACCTCGCGGAGGAGGGGCCCAGGCTGGGCACCGTGGGCCGCGAGCCGAGGGACGAGCCCCAGGCGCAGCCCGGCCAGGGCACCCAGGAGTCCGGCTCCGAGCCGCCTGTGGACGGTGAGCCTGCTGCCTCTGCCGGAGGTGTCGCGTGATGCTCTTCGCCGTCGGGGCGCGGGCCGTGCGTGCAAACGGATGAATGCCCTACGGCCAGCGCGCCCCCCGGCGCGCAGAGCGGCCTGCGCGCCGGGGGGCTTGCGTCAGTCCAGCCCGTGGAACAGGGGCAGGTTGGCGGGGGCGGGATAGATGGCCACGCCGTGGGTGACGCCGAGGTCGGCACTGGAGATGAGAGTCTGGGGCACCGGCGCACCGGTGGCGGCGAGCTGGCCCGGGCTCAAGCGGGCGATGTCGCCGGAATCGTAGCCCAGCCAGAGCCCTCCCTCCTCGTCGAAGGCGAGCTCCCTAGGGCCTCCGACGTCGAGCCACACCGCGGGCGTGACGGTCCGTGGGCCCGCGTCGCCCTGCTCCCTGGGGGTGAGCCGGGCGACGATGCCACTCGCGGCATAGGCGACCCACAGGTTGCCTTCCTCGTCGAAGGCGAGCCCCGAGGGGCCGGAGAAGCTGACGCCATCCGGAGTGGGCTTGGCGTCGATGCTCGTCCAGGGAGTCACCGTGCCCGACGTGACCAGGCCAAAGCGACCCACCTGGTGCACGCGGGAGCCGGTGCTGGCGCTGTCCGCCACCCACAGGTGGTCCTCGGCGTCGAACGCCAGGGCGCTCGGCTCGCCGAGCCCCGAGAGCTCCACCTCGGGCGTGGGCGAGCCGCTGGCGGTGAGCTGGGCGGCGCCGAAGCGCAGCACCTTGTCGCTGAAGCCGACGGAGACCCAGAGGTTCCCCATCCTGTCGAAGGCGAGGGCAATGGGGCCTGGGAAGCCTCCGCGCAGGGCGCTGCCCGTCAGGGTGATGTCGGGCGCGCGGACACCCGAGGCTCCGAGGTCCCGGGCGGGATAGCGCCGGATTTCCCCCGAGCTGAGCGCCACCCAAAGGTTGCCTCGTCGGTCGAACGCGAGCCCTGAGGCGCGGGGGATGGCCGGGGTGGAGTCCAGCAACACTGTGGCCGAGGGGCTCCCGGAGGCGCCGAGGCTCTCTGCGGAGAAGGCCTCGATTTCGGCGGCGCCATTGCTCGTGGACAGCCACAGCTTCTGGCTGCTGGGGACGAGCGCATAGTCGACCGTGGCGGTGACCGTCTGCCCGTCGCGGACGCAGACCTGGGAGGTCGGTGCGTCATAGGCCGTGCGAATCAGCGGCCCACTCCCGCCGGTGGGCTCGGGAAGGAGGTTCCACGTGCCCGCGGAAAGTCCCTCCAGCCTGCGCGAGGCATCAATGATCCGCAGCCCGTTCCCGTTGCGCAGGGTGACGATGGAGGCGGCGGAGGAGGGGATCCCGCGGATGGTGACCTCCAGCGTGCCCTGGCCCGTGGTGGGACAGTCGTTCGGTTCTTCGGAATCCCCGGAGTCACCACACCCCAGGAAGAGCGGCACGCCGAGCGCGAGGACGATGAGGCCTGTTCGCATTGGGGGCATCTCCTTATCATGGCTGACCGGGTTCAACTTGAGAGGCTGGATTCCTTCGCACCCGCGCGGAAAAGTGGCCGGCTCGAGGCCCGCGCGTTCCCCGTCGAGGACACCTCCGCGGGCCCTTCGTTGGGCCAGCAGCACCAGGTTGGCGAGGCGCTGGACCTGGATGCCCTGGAGTCCATCGCCCGCGCGGCCGCGCAGCACGACGAGGGGTGGGAGCTGGAGACGGCGGAGACGTCGCCGGAGCTGGCGGAGGACCCGGCATCGGCTGTCCACCTGCCCCTTGATGTCCGCGCCGTGGCCCGCGTCGTCGCGGGGAGCCCGGCGAGTGCCGCTTGACTCATGGCGGACGGGTCGCGTCAGGCAGGCGCCGCTCCAGGACTCGGCGGGGGGACTCCTGGAACATACTCCTGAGGCGTGTCAGCGATGAGGTTGATTCTGACTCTCGTCAGGGAATGTCGTGCTGGTTGTTTGTGAGTACGATCGGACTGGGGGCTCGTCGCCGGGGTCGGAAGTGACATCTGGAAGGCTCTGCGTAGTGTGTTGTAGAGGTTAGGAATGACGCGGTAGTGCGTCGGAACCGGGGGAGTCGATGTCACGCGTACGGTCGGATCATTTGCTCTGGCTGTTGTCGGAGATAGATTTGGATGAGATTGAGCGGGCCGAGCTGATTGCTGGTGTGTTAAGCAACATGCGCCTCCCGAGAAAGGCGGCGCTCGATGCGATTGAGAAGCAGCGTCCGGGGGCAACGGCGCGTCTGTCGAAGCTATGGACGGCGTATAGCCGACAGTCTCTGTTCCTGTGGGCTGCTCCAACGCTTCAGCGTTTCGAGTCCGAGGTGGATACGCGCAATGCTGTAGCGGCAGCGGTGCGGGCAAGCACTAAGCAGGATTTTCATCCCGCCCAACTGACAGAGCACTGGGTTCGCCTCGAAGAACAGAAGGCAGATGCACGGCTCAGTGTTGTCGAGGAGGACGAAGAAGATGAGGCGCCGTCGGAGATCGTGCCGCCAAGAGTGGTAAGTGTTCGAAGTGGTCCGCAGTCGATTGATGCGACAGTGCGGCTTACGAAGCACCTTCATGTTATTTATGAGGATACTGAAAAGGCTGTTGTTGTAACCCAGGACGTTGGGCTCTCACTTGAACTGGGTGCACAGGGGCGCCTAATGAAGGTCTACGGGGGAAATCAAGCGTCACGCAAGGCGGTGCGAGCCTTTGTTGAGTGGGTCACCGGGGAGCCATTGCCCCAGCGAAATCCGGCATTGGCGCGTCATCTAGTTGCAGTACAGTTCACCGAAGGTCATGTAATGGCACTTGCTGACCGGCTCCAGCTTGACTTCGTTGGAATGAGCGGGTCGGACGCTCGCGATGTAGTTGGAAAGGTCAGCTTCGAGGGGAAGCTAGATGGCTTCCGCTTGGCTCCCCTTGATGTGACGGATGACCGGATAAAGAGCCAAGAGGACATGCCTCAGGACCTTCGGGTCTACAACTGGGACTATGAGCATCCGGAAGATAAGTTTGTTGAATATGGTCGAGTAGCTTTTGTTATGAATGCTCGCCATTCGTACCTGAACTTCTTGGTAAGAACCAGCCAAGCGGCCATGGCGGATGTGGTCCGGGAGCTTTGGGCTGAGGTCAGACCGTAGCACTACACTGAGCTCCTATGGGGGCAAGAGAGAAGGCAGAAGAGGTTCGGATGAGCGTTCAAGAACGCATCGAAGCGGCTTATCTGGGGCCAAAGAGGTCCGCTCTCTTCGCCCTCGAACAGTTTCTTGCGGCAGAACTTGGGACGGCCGATGAGGTGGCTAGTGCTCTAAAAGCACTCGTCGATGAATCATTTTTGAGTGCCCGTGCGACTCTTGTCTGTGCCTTCGGTCACGAGTTCTACGGAGGGTCGCTCCCAGACGCTTTGTCGAAGCTGCGGTCAGAGTGTTCGAGGGTGGATTGTGAATCGCATGCCTTGACCGAAAGCGAAAAGCGCGAGGCTGATTTCCAGGCGCGCGTTGTCGTCCGCTACTCGATGACCAAGCCCTGGAAGATGGCTCTTGAGGCGCAGCAAAAAAAAACTCCGCAGATGGCATAGTCGCGTTGACTTCCCCAGTGCGCGAGGATGTTGGTCTGCCATCTATGGCGGATGCCCTGCGTCGACTGGGATACGAGAAGGCTGGTGTTCCGGTCTCGGTTCTTGAGATGCATTTTCATGAGAAGGTTTATGTTTCGCGTAACGAGATTAGCGGAGACAATAATCTTCTTGGAAATGCCCAAGATGGTGAGCAAAGCCGCCTTTCGGTAGGTCAGGTGTTTGAGCGAAGGGGTGATTCGATGTCTCGGAAAAAGGATCGAGAAGAGGCTGCGCCAGAGCTTCGAGCCACGGCTACTGGGGGCTCGCGGCAGGAGGATCTTCACGCTCCTCAGGGGCGGCTCATTGCAGAGGCAGCGGACAAGAGTTCACAGAAAGGGCTCTCGACAGCGAGGGAGCCGGGAGCGAAGCGTTTTCGGTGGACTGATCCAACTGTTGTTGCAGCGCTAATTACCGGTGTCTTTGCGCTGTTCGCTGCGTACATTGCCGTCGCCCACAACTGGCTCAAACCCCCACCATCAGAGACTGTAGGACCACCTCCATCCGTGAACAGTTCGCAGCCTTAGCCTGCCTGACGTTTTCTGATTGAGTGATTGCTCTGGGCTGGCGGTGCTTGAGGGCACAGTTCGCGGCTGCTGTGTTCAGCAGCGCATGTCAGGCGAGGACCTGCGCGGTTGGCGCAGGGAGTGGCTTCCGCTGGTGACGCGCCGGCAGCGCCACCGCGGGAATCACCGCTACCTCTGGGGGCTACGCCCAGGTGCGCGGCGCAGGCTGCCTCCGTCACTGCCGTTCCCGAAGTGGAAGCCTGAAGAGGGCCGAGCTTCACGCTATGCGGTCGCCCGCGCATGGGGCCATTCGCTCATCGCGAAGTACCTCCCGCAGCACAGGACGGCTCCACCGCATCGAGGAACCGTGGTGAATTGTCCTCCCCTGGTAGACTGGCGGTTCTTCCTAGGGAGCGTATGAGCGGCCTGACTTTTGAAGGCGTGGTACAGCAGAAACGGTTCCCAGTCGTCATCCGTATGAGGAACCCGCCACTCTTCTGCAAGACGCCGTACATGGAGGGCAACCGGGCGTTCCTTCAGCTCTCCACGCGGAGACCCATCTGGAACTCGAAGCACAAGCTCTGGGAGCTCCCTCTCTCTTGGTTCAACGACATCGTGAGGAAATGCGCGCTGCGCTGGGGGACCGTCTATGTCATCCAGCCATTCAACGAGATGGAGAAGTGCGCTCGGGCCTGCTGGGATGCACTCGGGCTGGAGTGCAACTGTTCCTGCATGGGAAAGAACCACGGCACGGGACAGCCTTCGGGACGCTGGTACGAAATCTCTGATGCGTGTGCCATTTTGTGGGAGGGTGAGAGCCTCCGGATCTCGGTTGTCCATACGAAGAACAGGCCGAGCTGAGGGGGCACTCAATGAAGTGCTGGGTTCAAAATGGTTGCGAGATGCGCGGTGCAATTTCTGTTTCGGCAGAGACCGCTTTCGAGGAGTCGTGAATGCCAATTCTGTTTCGGGGCGATGAGAAAATCTGCGAGGTCGAGGTCATGGAGCATAACCCTGCTCGGAGGGAGTCTTCGGGGAGTAACGCCTCCGTGCAGGAAGGTTTTGAGCAGTACATCCTGCGCCCCCGCGCATTCGATTGGCCCGCTGGTGTGGAAGAGAGCGGTTGCCGTCTTGAGTTTGAGGATGGTCGCAGCCTGAGCCTCAGGTTCGTCAAGAATATCGGAAGCAGAGGACGTATCCTCGCGGCTGTGGAACCCTGACCTTCGCTCCAGGTGTCCAACGGGGGCTCTACAGGATCCTCGAGGTTCTCGCGGCTCCTGTCCTCCCACTGCCTGACGCTCGGGGCCCATGCGCTCCCGTGCTGTTGCAAGCCGTGCCCCCTCGCGCCCGAGAAGGCCGCCTGCCGTCACCATCGGCGGGGCGCCCAGGCCGCTTCCCCGCGTTCGCTTCGTTCGTCACCGCAGCCGCCACGCCCTCGCTCGCGTCTACTTCCGCCCCATGGGGCTGCGTCCGCGTGACGTCGCCGAGTGGCCGGACATGCGGCAGGGCATCCTCAACATGGGCGCCCGGGCGTTCGCGGGGCGCAGGCCGGGGGGGGCCGTCATCCACTACTGGGCGGCGCCGGACGTGGCCCCGCTCCACCTCGCCTACATCCTCGGCCACGAGGTGGGGCACGTCTCGGGCAAGCAACTGCGCTCGCGGCGCAACACGTGGCGGGAGGAACTGCGCGCGGACGAGTACGGCGCGGCGGCGTACCTAGCGCTGAAGCACGTCCTCTCCTGGGCGAAGAAGGCGGGTGCCGCGTGATGCTCGAAGCGAGCGCCCTCGTGGGCGTCGAGGTCCGCGAGTCTCCGTTCCTCCCACCCGGGCACTTCGTGGGCGTGGGGCAGGTCCTCTTCACCCGGCACATGAGCGAGTTCCTCCTGCTCCTGTCCGGCGCCCGTTGGCACGTCGAGCGGGACAGGTGCCCCTCCTGGACGGACGCCACCGAGTGCCAGTGCATGCGCGGCGGTGATGCGTGAGCGTCTACGTCGACGAGCTCGTTGTGCACCCGCCCCCGAAGGACGCGGCCGCTCGTCACGCGGGCGCGCGCTACGGGCACCGCTGGTGCCACCTCTTCTGCGACCCGGGCGAAGAGGCGGACCTGCACGCATTCGCGGCCCACATCGGCCTGAAACGTGAGTGGTTCCAGTCTCCGCCGGCGGCGAGCAAGCCCCACTACGACCTGACGCCCCCGCGCCGCGCGGCTGCGCTCGAGGCTGGCGCCGTGGAACTGGACCGCGCGGGGCTGCGCGCCTTCTTCGCGCGGTGGAAGGCGGCCCGGCCATGAGCGCTCCGAAGCTCCAACGCAGTAGGAGTGGACCCGCCCGTGCGACACCTCGTCGGCGGGTAGCTGGCCGTGGAGGTCGGCGACGCCGCCTCGCGCCGGTGCGCTCGGTCTCCCCCCCGGACTACGCGGGGCTCGGCGCGGCGGTGGGCCACCTGGTGACGGAGAAGCAGCGCGCCTACGGCAAGGCCGTCCATGTGCTGGCACTCCTGTACCCGGACGGCATCCCGCGGGCGAAGTTCGACGACGCCCTGGCCGTGGTGCGCGTGGTGGACAAGCTCTTCCGCGTGGCGACGGACAGGGACGCGCTGGGCGAGTCCCTGTGGCGGGACATCGCCGGGTACGCCCTCCTGGCCACGGAGCGGGTGGAGCGGCAGCGGCGGCGACGCGGGGGCTCGAGGTGAGCACCGGGCCCACGATGAACGAGGAGCTGCTGGAGCGCTCCATTGCCCACGCGGTGCAGGTGGAGCGGTACAAGGCGGGACTCGTCCGGCGCGTGGTGGAGGTGCTCAACGAATCCGAGGAGGACCTGGAGGCCGAGCTGACGAAGCGCCTGGCGCGCATCGAAGCGGCGGGCGGGTACGACGCGGGGCCCGCGGTGACGCGGCGCATGGAAGAGACGCTGGCCCGTGTGGGCGCCGTGCGCGCCGAAGCCTACGGCACCGCCATGGGCCTGCTGACGGAGGAGCTGGGCCTCTTCGCCACGCACGAGGCGCGGTGGCAGGCTGCCGTCCTCAAGGAGACGCTCATCGCCGAGCTCTCCGTGGCGACGCCCACTGCGGAAGTGCTGCACGCGGCCGCCTTCTCCCGGCCCTTCGAGGGGCATGTGCTGAAGGACTGGGCTGACGCGCTCGCCCCTGCCGACCTGGACCGCATGGGCCGAGTGGTGCGCCAGGGCATGGTGGAGGGGAAGACGACGCAGCAGATGGTGCGCGAAGTCATCGGCACACGGGCGCAGGGCTACTCGGACGGCGTGCTTGAGACGAGCCGGCGCAACGCGGAGTCGGTGGTGCGCACCGCCACCAACCACGTAGCCACCCAGGCCCGGGAGGAGACGTACAGGGCGAACGCCGACATCGTCCAGCACGTGCGCATGGTGGCCACCCTGGACGGGCGCACCACGCTGGTGTGCATGGCGCTGGACGGGAAGGTGTTCCCGGTGCGCGACGGACGCCGTCCTCCCTTCCACCGAGGATGCCGGACCACCACGTCACCCGTCATCGACGGCGTGAAGCTGATTGGAGACAGGCCCTCTGTCACGGACACTCGCACAAGGCGTCAGCGGGACATCGACTTCCGCGCCGAGGCGAAGGCCAAGGCGGGCGAGGAGCGCTGGAAGGCCATGTCCACGAAGGAGCGCGACGCGGCCATTTCTCGCCAGCGCCAGAAGTGGACGCGGGAGAACGTCGGCCAGGTGCCGAAGGGGCTCTCCTACGAGGACTGGCTGCGCAAGCAGTCCCGGGCCTTCCAGGACGAGGTCCTCGGGCCGACGCGCGCGCAGCTCTGGCGCGAGGGAGGCCTTCCGCTGGGCCGCTTCACGGACGCCAGCGGGAAGACGCTGACGCTGGAGCAACTGCACGCGGTGGAGGCCGCGGCTTTCAAGCGGGCGAAGTTGTAGCCGGCCCGCGCTGACGAAGGGAGAGGAAGCACATGCCGTTCGAGTGGCAGCCGGAGCTGGAGAAGGTGGACGAGGTGCCGGAGAAGCTCCGCGCGCTCTACACGAAGGTGGACGCGGCGGAGGGTGCGCCCGAGAAGTACGTCCTCGACGAGGAGTTGGCGAAGCGCCTGGACACCTCCGCCCTCACCGGGACGCTGCGGAAGGAGCGCGACAGCAACAAGGCGCTGAGGGGCCAGCTGGCGGGCTTCGAGAAGCTGGGGCTGAAGACGCCGGAGGAGGTGGAGCAGCGCCTCGCGGAGCTGGGCACCCAGCTCGCCGACGCGCAGAAGGGCGTCAAGGGCGCGGAGGTGTGGGCGAAGGAGCGCACCTTGCTGGAGGAGAAGCACTCCAAGGTGCTGGGCGAGAAGGAGGCCGAGGTGAAGCGCCTGACGTCCGTGCTGCACAAGCAGCTCGCCGAGGGCGCCGTCCGCGAGGCCCTGACGAAAAATGAGGGGGCCATCGAGTTGATGCTACCCATCATGGCTCCTCACGTGGTGCTGGTGGAGGAGGCTGGGAAGTTCCTGGTTCGGGTGGTGGATGACGAGGGGAACCCTCGTGAGAACAAGTCGGGCAGCCCCATGACGGTTGACGAGTACGTCGTGGAGCTGAAGAAGGACTCGCGCTTCACCCGCGCCTTCAAGGGCACGGGCTCCTCGGGCGGCGGGATGCCCCCGGGGGCACCCCCGGGAGGGATTCCCGGGGGCGGCAAGTTGACTGCGCTGGAGCGCATTCAGCGCGGGTTTGGCAGGAAGTAGCACCCGTCGTGGGTGCGCGGGATGCGGCCCACGACAAACCGGGAGGGATTCCCGGCGGCAGTCACTCTTTCGTCAGTCCATGAATGACAGAGGGCTTCCAGCAGCCTCGCCCTTGGCGCGCCCTCTGCCTGTCTCGCATTCCCTCGCTCCGAGGAGGAGCGCACTCCTATGCCTTCAATCACCCTTGTCGAAGCCGCCAAGCTCAGCCAGGACGACCTCGTCGGCGGCATCATCGAGAACATCGTCACCGTCGACGCCTTCTACCAACGCCTTCGCTGGGAAGCCGTGGAAGGGCCGGCCATCGTCTACAACCGCGAGTCCTCGCTGGGTGACGTGCAGATGCTGGGCGTCGGCGGCACCATCACCGCCAAGTCGCCCACCACCTTCGTCCAGGTGACGAGCGCGCTGAAGCGCATCATCGGCGACGCCGAGGTGGACAACTTCATCGAGGCGACGCACTCGGACACCACCGACCAGAAGGCGCTCCAGGTGGCCGGCAAGGCCAAGGCGGTGGGCCGCAAGTACGCCAACCTGCTCGTCAACGGCACCGGTGCCAATGACGAGTTCGAGGGCCTGCTGGGGCTGGTGAGCGCGGGCCAGACGCTGGTGGCCGGGCCGAACGGCGCCGACCTCTCCTTCGACTTGCTGGACCAGCTCCGGCAGAAGGTCACCGCGAAGGACGGGAAGCTCGACTTCTACATGATGCCGGGCCGCACCATCCGCTCCTACAAGGCGCTGCTGCGCGCGCAGGGCGGCGCCGGCATCATCGAGACGGTGCAGTTGGCGGACGGCGTGGAGGAGGTCCTCGTGTACGAGGGCGTCCCCATCTTCCGCAACGACTGGATTCCCACCAACCAGACGCAGGGCACCAGCACCACGTGCACCAGCATCCTCGCCGGGTGCCTCGACGACGGCACCCGCAAGGTGGGCATCGCCGGGCTGCACGCGAAGAAGCAGATGGGCATCCACGTCGCGGACATCGGCGAGGCGGAGACGAAGGACGAGTCCATCACCCGCGTGAAGTTCTACTGCGGCCTGGCCGTGTTCAGCGACCTGGGGCTGGCGGTGCTCCAGGGCGTGACGAACTGAGCGGCGCGCTTCTCGGCTGGGCCCGCCCGCGGGGACTTCCTTCCCAGGCGGGCCCAGCCCTCAACCTCGCGCCCAGCACGTGCTGGGTGCATTCCCTGTGGAGCAACAGATGGCTGGAAACCGATTGACGGTGGAAGTGGCGCTGGTGGGGCCGCGCGAGGGGGAGACGTGCAGCCTCGCGGGCTTCGACTTCAAGGACGGTGTGGCCGAGGTGCCGAGACACGCGGCGACGGCCCTCCACATTCTCGGCAAGTACCACAACGCCTTCCAGGTGGACTCGCGCGAGTACGAGGATGCCCAGGCGAAGTGGGTGAAGGAGAAGGCGAAGGCGAGCGCGGAGTCCATCGGCGCCGTGGACCCGAAGCTGGCGGTCGCCCTGGAGGGCGCGCGCGCGCACATCGACTCGCAGGACGCCGAGCTGGAGCGCCTCCGGGCCGAGCTGCGCGAGGCGAGGGCGGCGAGCGCCGAGAGCGCGAAGGTCCAGGCGACGACGGAACTGCCGAAGGCGCCGGCCGAGGAGACGCTGGCGGCGGACAGCAAGGCGAAGGGGAAGGGCAAGGGCAAGGAGTAGCCCGCGCCCGAGGAGTAGCCGCCCATGCCCATTGAAGCGACTCCAGGAGGCCCTTCCTCCGACTCGTACTGCACCCTGGTGGAGGCGGACGCCTACCACTCCGCGCGCGGCCACAACGCGGAGTGGGCGGCGGCCTCGGTAGAGGAGAGGGAGCGCGTGCTGAAGTGGGCGACGCGCGTCCTCGACACCCACTACCGCTACCTGGGCACGCGGGCGTCTGCCGAGCAGGCGCTGGCGTGGCCGCGCCGTGGCGTCGTCTTCGACGGCGCCAGGGTGTCTTCCACTGCCATTCCGTCGCAGCTGCGGTGGGCGGTGGCCGAGTTCGCCTTCCGGCTTCTCCAGGAGGACTGGACGGCGGGCCTGGGCCCCGTGGTGGACGAGGGCGTCCAAGTGGGGCCGTTGAAGACGTCGAAGGAGACGCACGTCGCCATTCCGGCGGAGGTGGCGGCGCTGGTGTCTCCGTTGGTGGTGCCCCGGCTGGCGGGCCTGGGCAGCTTCCAGGTGGTGCGCGGGTGAGTGCCCTGGCGGACAGGCTGGCGCGCAAGTCCCTCGCGCTGCTGACGAAGTACGGCCAGTCGGCCTCCCTCACCCGACGCATGGTGGGCGAGTACGACGTGGCCACGTCCACGCGTGCCTCGTCCTCCGCCAGCTACCCGGTGCGGGTGCTGGTGCAGTCGGACTCCGGGCAGGACAAGGAGGGCGACTCGCTGCAGGAGGGCACCGCGGTGCGCGCCGCGCGCCGCAAGCTGCTGGTGGGCGCCCGTGGCCTGCCGGTGGTGCCGGGCCCCGGGGACGAGGTGGGTCCGCTGGAGGGCCGCACCTGGCGCGTGCTGGGGACGGACCCACCGGTGCAACTGGGCGGCACGCCCATTCTCTTCACGCTGCGGGTGGCCTCCGCATGAGTCTGCGCGACACGGACAGGAAGGTGCGCAAGGGCGCCAGCTTCTCGCGCCAGGTGGAGTCCTTCGTCAAGGCGACGAAGGAGCGCGCCAACGAGGTGGTGCGGAAGACGGCCCTGGGCCTCTTGGCCAACGTCGTGGAGTCGTCGCCGGTGGACACCGGGAGATTCCGGGGCAACTGGCAGGTGGGCATTGGCGCGCGCCCCTCCGGCACCACGGAGACGGAGGACAAGGACGGCAGCGGCGTCGTCACCGCGGCGGCCTCGGAGTTGGCCGCCGCGAAGCTGGGCGACACCGTCTACCTCACCAACAACCTGCCGTACGCCCGCCGGCTGGAGTTTGGCCACTCGGCCCAGGCCCCGCGCGGCATGGTGCGCGTCACCCTCGCCCACCGACAGGAGATTCTGGGTGAGGCGGTGAAGGACGCGAAGGAGGGCGGTGGCACGTGAGCGCCGTCCACCTCGAGATAAAGCAGGCGCTGGAGGTGCGCGTGGCCGAGGTGCTGGGGCCCGTGATGGGCATGGCCCAGTTGGCCTTCCCCAACGAGTCCTTCACCCCCACGGCCGGCACGCCCTGGGCCAGCGTCCACCACCTGTGGGCGCGCACCTCCCCAGGCACGGTGGGGGTGGACGGCTACACGCGCCGGCCCGGCGTCTTCCAGGTGTCGCTGCACTTCCCCTTCGGCACCGGGGAGAAGGCCGCCGTCACCGCCGCGCAGGCGGTGGTGGACGGCTTCAAACCGGGCACCTCGCTGCCGCGCGGAGACACCACCGTCCGCGTGCAGTCCGCCTCCCTCGCCCCGGGACTCCGGGACGCGGAGTGGTGGGTGGTGCCCGTCAGCGTCTGGTGGCTGGTGCACTCGGTGGGTTGAGCCGCTCCGCGCGGCAGGAGTACTCGCATGGCTTCTTCAGCTTCAGGACAGCGCACCGCGCTGCGCTTCACCGCGGAGGGCGACTACGGCGTCCCCGCCAGCACCACGTACCAGGCGCTCCGCTTCACAGGCACCTCCCTCAACCTGGGCAAGGAGACGTACCAGTCCAACGAGATTCGCGCCGACAGGCAGACGGCGGACTTGCGCCACGGCATGCGCAGCGTCGCCGGCGACGTCTCCTTCGAACTCTCGCGGGGCACCTTCGACGAGCTGCTCTCCGGGGCCCTCTCGGGCACCTGGGAGGCGGTGACGACGGGCGCGGTGTCGCTGGAGGCGGACGCGGACGACGAGTCCTTCGTCCGTGCCACCGGCAGCTTCCTCGCGGACGGCTTCCTGCCGGGCGACGAGGTGGCCGCCACCGGCTTCGCCACCGCGGGCAACAACGGCCGCGCCAAGGTGGTGGCCGTCACCGCCCTGTCCCTCACCGTGGACAAGGCCCTCGCTGCCGACGCGGCCGCCGCCGGGCGCACCGTCGCGCTGGTGGGCCGGCGGCTGAAGGCCGGCACGGAGTTGAAGACGTACTCCTTCGAGCGCGCCTTCACCGACATCAACGAGTACCTGCTGTACCGGGGCTGTGCCGTCAACGCGCTGAAGCTGTCCATCCAGCCCGGCGAAATTGTCACCGGCAGCGTCACGCTGCTGGGCAAGGACATGGTGCAGGCCACCGCCTCCCATGCCACCACCGTCACCCCCGCGGGTACCGGCAGCCCCTTCGACGCCTTCACCGGCACGCTGCTGGAGGGCGGAGTCGTCGTGGCCAACGTCACCGGTGTGGAGCTGGACGTCAGCAACGGGCGCAGCACCAAGGGCGTCGTCGGCCAGCGCTCGCCCACGGAGGTGCACGAGGGCGGCTTCGCGGTGTCCGGCAACCTGTCCGCGTACTTCCAGGACGGGACCCTCCTCAACCGCTTCATCAACGAGGAGGAGTCCTCCCTCGAGCTGCTGCTGGTGGACGTCAACGGCGTGGACTTCCACCGGCTGTACCTGCCGCGAATCAAATACACGGGCGGCGACTTGGACAACCCGAAGGAGGGCCCCGTCGTCCTCTCGCTGCCCTTCACCGCGCTCCTCGATGCGACGGCTGGCACCAGCCTCGTCTACCAGCGCAGCAACCCGTAGCCCTCCCGGGCGCGGCCTGCACGTGCGCGCTCATCCCCTCGTAGTCCCCAAGGAGTCCCCCGTGTTCGACTTGTCCTCCATCCGCCACCGCGACAGCGCGGAGGTGTCCATTCACCACCCCGTCACCGGCACTCCCACCGGAATCATCGTCATCCTGGCCAGTCCCGACAGTCCCGTCGCCCGCGCGGCGGAGCGCGAGCTGCGGGAGCGCTCGCTGACGCGCCTCCAGTTGGGCAACCGCAGCGCCGCCAACACCGCCCGGGAAATCGAGTCCGACGCGGTGGACATGCTCGTGCGGCGCACCCTGGGCTGGCAGGGCTTGGTGGAGAACGGCAAGCCCGTGCCCTTCTCCGCGGACGCGGCCCTGCACCTCTACACCGAGCACCCCTGGCTGCGCCGCCAGGTGGACGACGCGCAGGCGGACCGCTCCCGTTTTTTCGAGGCCTCGCCGAGCAGCTCCTCGGCTACGCCCGACACCAGTTCCACCTGAGCAAGCCCGAGGGCGAGGGAGGCGTGTCGCTGCGCGCCCACCTCGAGCAGGTGGCCAAGGCCACCGGCAAGGCGCCCGTGGCGCTGGTGGGTGAGTACGCGCTGCCGGACGCGCTCGCCCACGTCTGGGGCTGGTTCTGCGAGCTGAGCGGCGCTCGCGGGGCAGGGGGCTTCTCCATTGCCCCCATTGGCTTCCAGGACATCGAAGCGTGGGCCCGTCTCACTGGCCACCATCCCACGCCTGCGGAGGTGGGCCTGCTGCGCCAGCTCGACGACGTCTTCCGGGATGAGCTCAGTCCGAAGTGAGGAGGTACGAGGTGCCGGGACGACTACTGCTGGGCCGGGGCGGCCTGCTGCTTGTGCTCCTCTTCCTGCCTGGCTCCCTTCTCTGCTTCCCAGTCCGCCATGACTGCGTCGATTCCGCGCAGCTCGGACACGGGCTTGGTCATCTCGATTCCAGTGTCCCGGTCGCGAAAGCCCACGTGCGTCCACCCCTCCTTCTCCAGCTGCTCCTTGCCGGCGTCGTAGTTCGGCATCTCCCGGAGCATGGCGGCCCGGACTTCGTCCGGGTCCTTGGACCCAAACGGCTGAACTCGAATGATCGTGGTGTGGTGTTTCCCACCCGTGTCCCATCGCAGCTCGGGACTCCCATGAGCCTCGTTGCTGTACCGGACCGACTCGACGCGCTCCGCTTCGAGCCGCTTCTCGTCGTCAGAGCGACAGGCGCAGGCAGCAATCAGGAGCAGGGCAACGAAGGCGGGGCGGACGCGCATGGTCCAGGAAACCAGCACAGCGTGAGTACCCAGGTCCACTGGTCACACATTCAGGTGCTCACGTCCCCGCGCATCTGCCTCGCATCGAGCCTGAACGGAGTCTACCGTGTCTGAGCAGTTCGACCTGGCCACGCTGTCGGTCCGCATCGACACCTCCGAGGCGGCAGGAGGGGTGCAGGGACTCAGCGACCTGACGAAGGCTGCGGAAAAGACGGAGACGGCGACCACGAAGGTCGAGTCGGCCACCGCACAGTTTCAGCGTGAGATGGCGAAGATGCTCAAGGAGGTGGAGGCCAACACCAGAGCCTTCGACGACATGCGAAACAAGTTGAAGGAACTGGAGCGCGTGAGCGCGCTCTCGAAGACCTTCGACATGGCGGCCGAGGCGGCGAAACGGTTTCAGAAGTCGATGGAAGACACGAAGGTGTTGGACACCTTCAACGAGAAGCTGAAGCTGTTGGAGGGCTCAGCGGGGCGCCTCACGTCTGCATTCGGGGACACAGGCACCATCCACCGGTTCATGAACGAGCTGAACAAGGCGTCCTCGGCCATGTCGAAGATGCAGGACGACATGCGCGCCGCGAAGTCCGTCCAGGAGGTGGCGAAGGCCGCAGAGCTCGCGAAGTCGCCCGTGGAACAACTCTCCAAGGGGCTTGGCGGACTCGCCGGCAACCTCATGGGCATGGTGGCAGTGGGGGCCACGTTGCGGAGCGTCACCACCGAGGCGCTGGGCTTCTCCACGGCCATGGCCCAGGTGAGCACTCTGCTCGAGGACAACCAGCTCGGGATGATGGGCCCGCTTGCGGAGAGCGCGAAGCGACTGGGCGCCCAGTTCGGCCGTGGGCCCACCGACCAGGCCAAGGCGCTCTACGAAATCATGTCCGCTGGTGCCGCCGACGCGGCGAAGGCCACGGAGATGCTCGCCATCGCCAACAAGCTGGCCATCGGCGGTGTGACGGAGGTGAGCGTCGCGGCCGACGGCCTGACGTCCATCATGGCCAGCTACGGCACCCAGCTCCGGAGTGCCACCCAGGCCGCCGACGCCATGTTCGTGTCGGCAGCAGACGGCAAGACGTCTATCGAGACCATCGCCCGCCACATCGGCAAGGTGGCGCCGATTGCGTCCCAGACGGGCGTGTCGCTCCAGGAATTGCTGGCTGCAAACGCAGCGCTCACCAAGGCTGGCATCAAGACGGAGACGGCCATGGAGGGGGTGAGGGCCATCCTGGCGCAGGTGGCCAAGCCTTCCAACGAAGCCGCCATCCTGGCGAAGGAACTCGGCATCGAGTTCAACATCGCCGGCCTGAAGTCCAAGGGCTTCGCGGGCTTCCTCCAGGACATGAAGGACAAGACGGGTGGCAGCACGGAGTTGCTTGCTGCGCTCGTTGGCGGCGTCGAAGCGCTGCTTCCGGTAATGACGCTCTCGGGCTCGGCCTCGGTGGACTTCGCGACGTCGCTCCAGAACATGGAGACGTCAGCCGGGAAGACGGAGTCCGCCTTCAAGAAGATGGCGGAGACGCCGCAGATGAAGGTGGACCAGCTCCGTGCGCGCTTCGCCGCCCTGCGAATCGAGGTGGGCGAAGAGCTGCTCAACTCCGTCTCGCCCGCCATGGATGGGCTGTTGGCGAACTTCGAGGAAGTGACGACGGCGGCTCGCTACCTCGCCCAGGCGCTGGCGGTGATTGGTGCCGCGCGCGCGGTCGCATGGGGGCAGGAGTGGACGAAGGCTTTGTTGGAGAAGGCGGCAGCCGCGAAGAAGGCGAAGGAGGCGGTCGTCGAGGCGGCGCTGACCGAATCGCACTACAAGCGAGCCGTGGGGGAGAGTCGCGCTGAGTCGCTGAGGAATGCGCTGGCCCAGCTCGAGAAGCGACAGGCCACGCTCCAGGCGGCTGCCGCGGTCGAGGGCTCGGTGTTGGCCTCCCGCAAGGCTGCCATCGAGTCCAACCTCCTGGCGCAGGCGAAGGTGCGAGAGGCGCTTGCCATCGAAGGCGCGACGTTCGCGACGCGGGCAGGCTCTGCCGCGCTGGCGGCCATGGGCGGGCCCATCGGCGTGGTTGTCATCGCCCTGGGCGCAGCCGTCACGGCGTTCGCCGAGTTCGGCCGGGCTGCGGAAGAGGCGCGCGAGAAGGCGATGCAGCACGCTCAGGAGTCGGCCGCCGCGGTGGGGCGAGGTTCGCAAATCGTGGTGGACCTCATGACCCAGACGAAGGCCCTTGAGGATCAGGCCAGGGCGCTGGAGCGCCTCACCATTGCAAAAGAAGAGGTCGCCGCCCTGGGTGGGAAATACCAAGACCTTCTCACGAGCGAAGTCGACACGATTGGTGAACTCGCGGCAGTAGTCCGGCAGGTCGCTGGCGATGATTTGAAGGCGGCCCACGCGGACATCGCGCGCATGACTGCCGCAGTGAAGGAGAAGCAAAATCGCATCGTCACCGTGAATTGGACATGGGCTGGACGAGGGAAGCCGTTCTCCGAGGTTCGGAAGGACCCGCGGTTCGCGGCGCAGATCGAAGAGAAGCTCGTCCCTTTGGAGAAGGAACTCGCTGCTCACCAGCAGCGTGCTGCCGAAATTCAGAAGGCGCTTATCTCGCTGGAGGACGCCGCCAAGAAGGAGGCCGAGCTGGCTGACAAGGTCGCGGGTGCCCATGGCCGCGCGGGGGCCGCAGCTACGAAGTCGGCGTCGGAGACTATTGAGGCCGGCAAGAAGAAGGTCGAGGAGGCGAAAAAGGCCGCTGCATGGCTGGCGAAACTGGAGGAGGACGTCCGCGCCATCGGGAAGACGAAGGCAGGCGCGCTCAACCAGTCGGACGAGTACAAACTGCTGACGGAGGAGCAGAAGAAGCTCGCCGACGTGGCCATCGCGAAGCTGCAGGACGCCGAGGCCACGAAGAAGGCGGCTCAGGCCCGGGACGAGTTGGCGAAGAAGGCGCAGACGTGGCTCGAGCGCATCCAAGAGGAGGCGGGTGCCCTCGGGAAGTCGAAGGCCGAGGCCCTCAGCCTCACCGACGAGTACAAGGCGCTCTCCGCGGAGAAGAAGAAGCAGGCGGACGTGGCCATCGCCAGGTTGAAGGAGGCCGAGGCCACGAAGGCGGTGGAGAAGGCCGAGAAGGAGCGCCTCCAGAATCTCCAGCAGCTCAACCGTGAGCTGGGGGACCAATCCGGGACGCGCTTCCTGGAGGCCCAGCGGCTCCTCCGCGAGGAACGGGACGCGGGGCGCCTCAAGCTGGCGGACTACAACGCGCAACTCGCCAAGGCGCGGGAGCTGTGGACGCCGGAGGGCCGCGCCGAGGCCCAGCTCGCCAAGGAATTGGAGAACCTGGAGAAGCAGCTCAACCCCCTGGCCGACGCGCAGAAGCGCATGGCTGCCGTGGAGAAGCTCTTCCACGAGGGCCGCATCGGCGCGGCCGCGTACCGGCGGGAGGTGGCGAGGCTGCAGGAGCAGCTCTCCACCGGCTTCGCCCTGGCCCAGGACGCCGTCACCTCCGCGGCCCAGCACATGGAGGACGCCTTCGTCACCTTCGCCACCACGGGGCAGTTCTCTTTCCGGAACATGGTGGAAAGCATGCTCAAGGACCTGGCGCGCCTCCTGGCCCACAAGGCCTTCATGGCCCTGATGGATACCGCGACGGGGGCGCTCATCGGCGTGACGACGGCGCCGGGCGCGAGCTCGGGCGGGTCCACTGTGGGCGGCGCGGACCTGTCCGGCATGTTCGGCTCCATGCTGGGTGGGGGCG
>NZ_SRLW01000150.1:0-23779 GCF_006518215.1 Myxococcus sp. AB025B | reverse complement strand
CCCCTTGCGTCCCCGCGAAGCGCCAGGACGCCCTGTCCGCCGTCACCGGTTCAGCCCCGCTCCCACCCACCTCGGAGACGGCGACCATCCGGGACGCCAGGTCTGGCGCCATCGCGGCGCATTGGGAGTCGGCGCGTCTCGTCGCCAGGAGCCTCGCGGTCACCGACCAGGACAGGAAGACCACCACCCCGAAGACCGCCAGGGTCGACAGCGTGCGCGCCACCCGTCTCTTGCTCCACGGTTGCTTGGACATGTTCTGGCTCACACCGAGGAGCGACGCTTCAGCACGGCCCGCAGCACTTTCCGTACGAACCATCCGCATTGCATGAGCAAGGTTCGCAACACGCCCCCTCGCGGATGATCTGCGCGTAGGCCGTCCCCACCCCCAACGTCACCGCGGCCCCGAGAATCAGCACCCACTGCCGCAGTCGAGCATTCAACGTCACCATGTGTTTCCCCCCGTGCGCATCACGCGGCACGTACCCCTGACTCACTGGACGCAGGCCGATTCAGGACAAATCTTGTTTTGCATGATGCGACCCATCAGATAGGCATGGGCCTGGAGCAGGGGCATCACCCCCCGGGTAGCATCCAGATGGCCACGGCCACACAAGTCCATCGCATCACGCATCACAGCCCCCTGACCGCTGAGGCCAGGATTACGCGTGAAGCAAGGGAAGTCACTCCCTCCCCGGTGGTAGGCGCGCACGATTTCGACCCGCAGGGCCAGAGCGCTCGCGGACAGTGGAGAGACAACATCCAATCAAAGACACTCAGGCCCGCGACACCGTCGCCAGGATGCGCGGCGTCGAGCGGGAGGAGCTTCGATTAGAGGCCCGGAGCGGGGACGGACTCGCCCACGGGCGCGGCGGCGGCGCGGCCCCAGGTGATGCGGTAGGTGGCGGCGGTGCCGTCGAAGGCGATGGGCTCCACCACCACGTCGCCCGCGCCCGCGACCCGCAGCGACTCGGCGAGGAAGCCCGCGGAGAAGTACGGGTTGTCCGCCACCACGTCCTTCATCCACAGCGTGGCCGCGCCCTCGGTGGACTCCTCGACGCGGACCTCGTTGAAGTTGTTGCCCGCCCTCACGTTGAAGGGGACGCGCTCCAGCGTGCGCATCGGCCCCAGCCGGGTGACGAGCGACAGGCTGGCGCGCCCCACCGACGTCTGGCGGAAGCCCTGCAGATAGCGCGCGCCCAGCATCAGCCACGCCTCGTTGGGAGGCAGCGTCGGGAAGACGTCCTGGACCGCCACGCGCAGGAACGCGTGCCACTGCTCCAGTGAGTAGTGCGGCCGCAGCGACTCCGACAAATCCAGGCCCACGTCCTTCAGGCGCTGGCGCCCCTGCTTCGACAGGTAGGGCCCCAGGGCCCGCACGAAGAGGGCTTCCACGGACTGCGCGAAAATGAGCTTCCCGGGCGACATGACGGAAAGGTGGCAATGGCCCCCCGCAACGGCGAGCCATTCCGCATTCCAACCGTCAACTGGTCATCATCCGCGCGGCAGCCGCACCGTGAAGGTCGTCCCGTTTCCGGAACTGGACTCCACCGTCACCTCGCCCCCGTGGGCGAGGAGGATCTGCCGGGTGATGTAGAGCCCCAGGCCCAGGCCCGACGCGGCCTTGGACTCGTGCTGCGTCGCCCGGGAGCCTCGACGCCACGCGGCGAAGACATGGGGCAGCTCGTCCGGGGGGATGGGCGGCCCGCCGTTGTGCACCCGCAAGACCACGCCCTGCCCGTCCGCCTCGCCCCACATCCGCACGGGGCTGTCCCCGGGGCTGTACTTGAGCGCGTTCGCCAAGAGGTTGCTGAAGGCCTGCTCCAGCCGGTCCAGGTCCCACGAGCCCCGTCCGTCCCCCACCACCTCCAGGACGAGCAGCCGGCCCGGGTGGCTGGCGCGCATCTCCTCGAGCGTGCGCCGGGCCACGTCGAACACATCACAGTCGGACGCCACCACCGGCACCCCGCCGCCCAGCCGGGAGCGCGCGAAGTCCAGCAGCTGACGAATCATCCGGTCCATGCGCTCGGCGCTGGTGAGGATGCGCTCGGTGAGGGCGGACTGGCGCTCGTCCAGGTTGCCCTTGCGCTTGAGCTGCTGCGCGGACATGGACAGCGCGTTGAGGGGGTTGCGCAGGTCGTGGCCGAGCATGCCGATGAACTGCTCGCGGAACTCCTCCGCGCTGCGCTCCTCGGTGACGTCGCGCGCGGTGGCCATCACCGCCGCCACCCGGCCGTCCGCGCCCAGCGCCGGCGACAGCGTGAAGTCGTAGTGGCGGGGGCCGCGCAGCGCCGCCAGCGTCACGGAACCCCGCTGCACCTGCCCCGTGGCGAGCGCGGTCTGCATGGTCCGGATGAAGGGCGCCAGGGAGGCGTCCCTCGCCCCGTACTCCTCCAGGGAGACGCCGGGCGACAGCATGGAGGCCGTGCCCCTCACCTCGTAGGCGGCCTGGTTGGCGAAGAGCAGCCGGCCGGTGGCGTCATAGAGGGCCATCGGGTCCGCCGCGGAGGCCAGGGCCATGGCGAGCAGCCTGCGCTGGTGCTCGACCTCCTCGGACAGCGCGTGCACCTTGCGCTCGGCGCGGCGCAGCCGCAGCAGCGCGTGCACCTGGGCCACCAGCTCCTCCGGGTCCACCGGGGCCACCAGGTAGCCATCCGCGCCGTGCTCCAGACCCTGCGCCCGGTCCCCGGGGCCCACGGCCTGCGCGGAGAGGTGCAGCACCAGGGCGTCGCGCGTGCGGGCAGACGACTTCAACCGGCGGCAGACCTCCAGCCCGCTGATGTCGGGCAGGCGGACATCCAGGATGACCAGGTCGGTGCGCTCGTCCGCCAGGGCCAGGGCCTCGCTGCCCGAGCCGGCCTCCACCACATGGTAGCCAGCGAGCCCCAGCACGCGGCTCGTCACATAGCGGCTGGCGACATCATCATTGACGTTCAGAATGACCGGAGAAGGAGGACTCATGATGTACGGAGCTGGAGTCCTTCGTAGCCGTCAGTCCGGGGGCGCGCCACCTCCATCTCCGACCCCGGGTGCTTCCTTACAGGACGGGCGGACGGACGGTGGGCCTCGGAGTGCACCCGGGCGCGCCAGGACCCTGACGGAGCGGACAGTTTCGCGATAGGGATGGCCCATGCGTCCTCCTTGTCACCCGCTGCCCGCGGATGGCCGCTTCCTGCAGGCCATCGCTCCGACCCCCCTCGTCCCCGTCCGACTGGACGCGGAGGGACCCACCATCTGGTGCAAGCTGGAGTTCCTCAACCCCAGCGGGTCCACGAAGGACCGCATCGCGCGCTACATGCTGGAGAAGGCCTGGCGCATGGGCGAGCTGAGCCCGGGCGGCGAGGTGGTCGAGGCGTCCAGCGGCTCGACGAGCATCGCCCTGGCGCTGGCCAGCGCGCAGATGGGCGTGCGCTTCACGGCGGTGATGCCCGAGGGTGTCACCGACGAGCGCGTGCTCACCATCCGCGCCTACGGCGGTAACGTGGTGCTGGTGCCGCGGGAGAGCGGCGTGCGTGGCGCCATCCAGAAGGCGGAGGAGCTCGCGCGTGAGCGCAAGGCCTTCGCGCCGCGCCAGTTCGAGAACCCGGACAACGCGGAGGCGCACCGGGTGTGGACGGGCCAGGAGGTGCTCTCGCAGATTCCGGGCGGGCTGGTGCACGGCGTGGTGAGCGGCGTGGGCACGGGCGGCACGGTGGTCGGCCTGTATCAGGCGTTCGCGGAGGCGGGCTGTCCGGTGACGGCGTTCATCGCGAGGCCCATCGCGGGCCTGGGCTGCGACATCGAGTGTTGCAGCTTCAGCCCGCGCGTGCCCGGCGTGGTGGACGGCATGTCCAAGCTGTACCGCGACGCGGACATGCCGGGGCGGGTGGAGCTGGACGTGTCGGACGAGCAGGCCATGTGCACCGCGCGCGCGCTCATCCGCCGGGGCTTCCCGGTGGGGCCGTCGTCGGGGCTCAACTACGTGGCCGCGGTGGAGGCGGCGCGGCGGCTGGGGCCGGGCGCGCAGGTCGTCACCGTGTTCCCCGACCGCATGGAGCGCTACTTCTCCACGGAGCTGATTCAGCAGCGCCCCGTCGCCGCGCGCGGCGTGGCGTGAGTAAGGAGCTGGCCGCCTTCATGGCCGAAGGGGCTACATATAGCATGGAGCCTTCCCGGCACATTCAGTGGAACTAGAACCACGACCTCCGCAACGTTGAACCAGTTCGACATTAAGCAACTCCTCCCCTGACCGGGACACACGTCTTCGCCAATACGTATCTAATCGATAGGGAGCGGTCCTGCTCCTCCAGAGCCAACCATGCTGACGCGCCTAAAGGTTGAAGGCTTCAAGAGTCTCTTGGATGTCGACATCCACTTTGGACCATTCACCTGTATCGCAGGGATGAATGCAGTAGGTAAGTCCAATCTTTTCGACGCCATTCGTTTCCTGCATCTACTGACTCGTCATCCCATAATGGAGGCTGTCAAACTTCTCCGGGAGACGAAAGGCCGGTCACCAGACCCTCGCTCACTATTCACAGCTTTCGAAGGCTTCCGCGCAACGGAAATGCGGTTCACCGCTGAAATGATTGTGGGCCGAGAAGTAGAAGATGAGCTAGGCGTTGCGAGCACGGCCCAAATCTCGACACTGCACTACTCCCTAGCCTTCAAACTCGCCGAGGATGACGAAAGCAGACTCGAGTTACTCCACGAGTCGCTCAAACCGATAAAGGTCTCTGAAGCCAACAAGGCTCTGGGATTTACGACCTCGCGAGAGTTCCGAGAGACCGCAATCCAGGGCGTCAGACGTGGCGGGCCGTTCATCGACACTTCTCCGAGGACCCGAGAAATCACGGTTCACCAGGAGGGCCATGGAGGAAGAAAGATTCCAGCCCCCCGATCTTCGAGGACTGTCGTGGGAGGCAGTGCGTCAAGTGACTTCCCAACGGTACTTGCCGCACATAGGGAAATGCAGTCATGGAAGACTCTCTTGCTGGAACCGTCCGCAATGCGCGCGCCATCGTTCTATGGCGACGAGCGATTCATCGACCAGCGAGGAGCCAATCTGCCTGCCGCGCTTCAGCGACTCTCTCGAGCAGAGGAGATTCCTGACAAGACTTGCGCAGACCTCGCCAACCGACTGGCCAGTCTCCTCGAGGACGTCCGAGAAATTCGGGTTCGCGATGATCCCAAGACAGAAACATTGACGGTTGAACTTCGAGGCAGAGACAATGTTTTTCATCCCGCACGGGCGCTCTCGGATGGAACCCTACGCTTCCTCGTGCTGGCGACGCTCTCTCTGGATCCCGAAACGCGTGGTGTCATCTGTCTGGAAGAACCAGAAAACGGGATTCATCCTGAGCGCATCAATGCCATGGTCCAACTACTCAAGGACATTGCATTGGACCCCCAGGAGCAACTTGGTCCCGACAACCCTCTTCGCCAAGTCATTATCAATACCCACTCGCCTGTCGTATTCAAGAACATCAACCGAAACGACCTGGTATTCCTCGAATCCGTCGAAGCAGCGCGGGCAGATGCTCGCGGAAAAGTAACTCTAGCTCGAGTTCCTGACAACACGTGGCGCGCCAGATTGGCTTCCGCGGAGAGCCTCACACTATCTCCCGGAAAACTCAGCCCCTATCTTGGGAAACAAGGCTCTTTTGAATTCATGAACGAGCCCCAAGCACAGCAATGACGGTACTAACTTATACACTAGTGGCTGACGGACCTAGCGACCGTAGTCTGGGACCAATCATAAACTGGGCCATTTCACAGGCGCCTGCCTCCAACACCATACTCATTGATTCACAGTTTGCCGATTTCCGGGAATCACAAGAAGTGCCCCAAGGATTAGTCGAGCGAATTCGGCGTGCAGTGGCCGAGTTTCCTTGCGACGTTCTTTTCATACATCGCGACGCAGAGAGAGAACCGCCCGTCCGCCGCAGAAACGAGATTGAAGAGGCAGTACGGGAAGTTGGTGTCCAGCCAGTCATCTGTATCGTTCCAGTCAGAATGACTGAGGCATGGCTCCTGTTTGACGAAGCTGCCATCCGGCGTGCGGCAGGCAACCCCAATGGAAACACCCCGCTTCGGCTCCCGCCTCTTCACAAGCTTGACTCGCTACCGGATCCCAAAGCGTTGCTACAGGACGCCCTATTGACAGCATCTGGTGCGACTGGCCGGAGGCTCAAGCAATTCCATCGAGACATACGCTCCCACCGATACCGTGTGGCCGAGCTGATTGAAGATTACTCTCCTTTGAGGAGATTGGCTGCCTTCAACGATTTCGAACGCGACATCCGTTCATTCCTCGAGACTCAATAACCCCCGCTGAACACCTATTCTCACCAGAAGCCGACTGCTCGCAGCAGGTTCTTGCGTCTTGATCCGCCTACGAGGCAGTCAATTTAATGCTCCCCGACAACTCAGCACTTATGCGTGCGCGCTGTCGGGGTGCGTGCTAGAAGCCGACTTCGTGCTGCCGCGCATCTGGCTGTGCCTCAGCCTGTTGCTGTTCGCCCCGACGGAGGGAGGCCTGTGGATGGCCTTCTCCGACGCGACGGACACCGTGTGCACGCAGCGCTGCCCGGACGATGACTCCAGCGGACAGTGCGCGCCGGACTGCGCGGACTGCACCTGCTGCGGCCACGTGCGCTCGGTGAGCGCCGCGCCCGTCGCGTCGCCCTCCCTGCTGTGGACTGTCCCTCGAGCGCGCCCGGTGCGGGTGGACGAGGACGCCCCCGCCTCCGCCGACCTCGACGACATCCTGCACGTCCCCAGAGCCGACCTCGCCTGACGTGGTGGTGGTCCGTCTTCCGCGCGCGAACCGTGCCGAGGTGACGTGTGTCCATGGCGTGGCCGTGGCACCGTCGGCCTGACGCGCGCCTCCCTTTCGCGAGGTCTCTTCCCGTGTTCAAACCTTCCGCGCCGGCGGCCCTCGGGCTCGTCGCCGCCCTCGTCTGGCCCTTCGCCAGCGCCGCATCACCTTCCGAGCTGTCCTTCCAAGAAGTCCTCTCCCTCGCCCGTCAGCGCGCGCCCGCGCTGCTGGATGCGGCGGGCCGCGTGGCCGAGGCCCGCGGCCCCGTCGCCGGCGCGTCACCGTGGCTGCGTGAGAACCCCACCGTCAGCTTCGAGCTGGGCCCGCGCACGCACGACGACCTCCGGGGGACGCAGCTGTCCCTCGGCATCTCCCAACCCATCGAGCTCGGCGGCAAGCAGGGCGCACGACGGGACTCCGCGCGCGCGGGGCTCCAGCGACAGGGCGCCGAGCAGCAGGACGCCGAGCGGCGCGTGCTGGGTGAGGTGGGCGCGGCCTTCCTGCGCGCGCTGTACGCCCGGGAGCTGTCGCGGCTGATGCACCAGACGGAGGAGGCCGCGAGGAGCCTGTCCGACTCCACCGGCAAGCGCTTCGACGCGGGGGACGTGCCCGTCGTCGACGTCAACGTGGCGAAGGTGGCGCTGGCCCGCGCCCGCGCCGCGGTGGTGACGGCGCGAGGCGAAGAGCAGGCCCTGCTCGACGAGCTGCGCGCCCTGCTGGGCCTGCCGCTCCAGGAAGCGCTCGCGGTGCGCGGCGTGCTGCGGGAGCTGGCCTCGCTGCCCGTGGCCGCGGCCTCCGGGACGAAGGAGCGGCCGGACCTGGTGGCCCTCGAGTCGGAGCTCGCGCAGGCGGAGGCCGACCTGAAGCTCGGCCGCGCCGAGGGCTGGCCCGATGTCAGCGTGGGCGTGCGCTACGAGAAGGAGGTCGACGAGACGGCGCTCGTCGGGACGCTCAGCGTGCCCCTGCCCGTGTTCTCCCGAGGGCAGGAGGCGAAGGTGACGGGTGATGCGCGCGTGCGCAGGCTTCGGACCGCGCTGGAGTCCGCTCGCCGCGCGCGAGACGCGCAGGTGGAGGCCGCCCGCGTGCGCGATGCCTCGCGGCAGCAGGCCCTGGCCGTGCTGGAGACCGAGGCGCTGCCGCTGCTCGATGAGAACGAGTCCCTGGCGAAGAGGTCCTACGAGGCCGGGGAGATGGACCTCGCGGGGTTGCTGCTCGTGCGCCGTGAAACGCTCGAGACGCGCGTGGCGCTGCTCGACAGCCACCTGCAGGCGGCGCTCGCCCGGGTGCAGCTCGCCGTCGAGATGGGAGTCCTGCCATGAAGCGCCTCGCGTTCATCATCACCTCCCTGGTCCTCGCGCTCGCGGCCTGCAAGCAGTCCAAGCCCGAGCACGCGGACGAGCACGACCACGAGGAGGGCACCCAGCCCTCCGGTGGCAACGACGAGGGCCATGACGAGTCCCACGTCCACATCGCCCCGGAGATGCTTCGAGACCTGCGCGTCACCACCGCCCCCGCGGCGGCGCGGCCCGGCGGCGACAGCGTCAACGCGCTGGGTGAGCTGACGTTCAGCGAGGACGCCTACGCGGAGGTGGCCTCGCCCATCTCCGCGCGCGTGGGGACGGTGTTCGTCACCACGGGCCAGCACGTGAAGGAGGGCGAGAAGCTGGCGGAGCTGCGCAGCCCCGAGCTGGGCAAGGCGCGCGCCGCGCTCCAGTCCGCGAAGGCCCGGGCCACCGCCGCCCGACAGGCCGCCGAGCGCAAGCGCGCGCTCGCCGCCGAGCGCATCGTCGCGCAGAAGGACGTGCAGGCCGCGGAGGTGGACGCGGCCGGCGCCGAGGCGGAGCTCGCCGCGGCCCGCGCGGAGCTGACGGCGTTGGGCGCCAGCGAGGACACCGCGGGCGTGGCCGGCTTCATCCTGCGCTCGCCCATCCAGGGCACCGTCATCGAGCGCGACGCGCGCATGGGCCAGATGGCGGACGCCGAGCACACGCTCTTCCGCGTGGGGGATTTGGGCTCGCTGTGGCTCATCGTCCATGCCTTCGAGCGCGACGCCGTGCGCATGAGGCCGGACACCGAGGCGCGCATCACCTTCGCCGCCTTCCCGGGCAAGGAGGTCCTGGCCCGCGTGGGCCACGTGGGCCAGCGCGTGGACGCGGCCAGCCGCACCATCCCCGTGCGGCTGGTGCTGGACAACCCCGAGGGCCTCCTCAAGCCCGGCATGTCCGCCACCGCGTCGATTCCGATGGGCGGCCCCGACGGCACCATCACCACCGTGCCCGCGGCCGCGCTCCAGCGGCTGGAGAATGGCTGGGTGGTGTTCCTGCCCACCGGCGAGCGCGGCTCCTTCGAGCGGCGGCAGGTGGGCCGGGGCCGCACGCTGGGCGACCACGTGGAGGTGCTCTCCGGCCTGAAGGTCGGCGAGCAGGTGGTGGTGGACGGCGCGTTCCTGCTCAAGGCCGAGGTGGAGAAGTCGGCGGGAGGAGCGGACCACCATGGCCACTGACGCCTCATCCTGGGTGGCCCGCGTGCTGCGCGCGTCGTTCGCGCGGCCCGGGCTCACCGTGCTGCTCGCCCTGGCCCTGTCCGCGTTCGGCGCGGTGTCGCTGAACGGCCTGCGGCGCGACGTGTTCCCCGACCTGTCCGCGCCCATCTTCAACGTCATCGTCCAGAACGCCGCCATGGGCGCGGAGGAGCTGGAGACGGCGGTGGCCATCCCGATGGAGGTGGCGCTCGCGGGCCTGCCCGACGTGCGGCGCATCCGCTCCACCTCGCAGCTGGGCGTCACCCAGGTGACGGTGGAGTTCGAGCCGGACGCGGACTACTTCCGCAGCCGCCAGTACGTCGCCGAGCGCGTGGCGCAGGCCCAGGGCGAGCTGCCCGCCGGCACCGACGCGCCGCTGGTCTCCAGCCTCACGGGCCGCCTCAACGAGGTGTTCGAGTTCACGCTCGAGGCCGAGCCCGGCTCCGCGGACCTGATGGCGCTGCGGGATTTGGCCGAGTTCGAGGTGAAGAACCGGCTGCTCGCCGTGCCCGGGGTCGCCGGCGTGGAGCGGCTGGGCGGCTACCTGCGCCAGTTCCAGGTGCTGCTGGACCCGGACCAGATGGTGGCCCGAGGCGTCAGCCTGAACGAGGTGGAGCACGCGCTGGAGGGCGCCAACCTCAACGCCTCCGGAGGCTTCGTGGTGCAGGGGCCCATGGAGTGGACGGTGCGCGCGGTGGGGCGCGCCCAGACGGTGGAGGACCTGAACACCACGGTGGTGGCGCTGCGTGACGGCACGCCCGTGCTGCTCGCGGACGTGGCCGACGTGCGCGAGGGGCCCGCGGTGCGACGCGGCATCGCCCACCGGCTCAAGGGCGAGGTGGTCAGCTGCCGCGTCATCAAGCAGTTCGGCGCGGACACGCAGGCGGTGGCGAAGGGCGTGCGCGTGGCGCTCGAGGAGCTCAAGCAGTCCATGCCTCCGGGCGTGCAGCTGCGCGTCGTCTACGACCAGTCGGAGCTGGTGGACTCGGCGCTGGGCGGTGTCAGCCGGGCCATCCTGCTGGGCGCGCTGCTGGTGGTGCTCGTCCTCTTCGTACTGCTGGGGGACTGGCGCGCGGCCCTCATCGTCACGCTCACCCTGCCCTTGTCGCTGGCGCTCGCGGGCATCCTGTTGAAGGTCGCGGGCATCGGCATCAACACCATGACGCTGGGCGGGCTGGCCATCGCCGTGGGCCTGCTGGTGGACGCGGCCATCATCGTCACCGAGAACATCATCCACGACCTGCGCGAGGGGAAGGGACGCAGGTCCGTGCGCGAGGAGGCGCTGTCCGCGTCGATGGAGGTGGGGCGGCCCATCGCCTTCGCCACGCTCATCGTCGTGGCCGTCTTCATCCCGCTGTTCGCGATGACGGGCATCGAGGGGCGCATGTACCAGCCGCTCGCCGCCGCCGTGGTGGCGTGCCTGGCCGCGTCGCTGGCGCTGGCGCTCACGCTGGTGCCGGTGGCCTCCTCGCTGCTCTTGAAGAAGCCGCGCGAGGGCACGCCCGAGGACGTGTGGCTCATCCGCAGAGTCAAGGCGGTGTACTCGCCGCTGCTGGACGCGTGCATGCGGCGGGCGGGGCGGGTGCGGCTGGTGGCGCTGGCCATCACCGTGCCCGCGCTGGGGCTCGCGTTCGCGGTGGGCAGCGACTTCATGCCCCGCCTGGACGAGGGCGCGTTCCTGCTCCAGACGGTGCTGCCTCCGGAGGCCTCGCTGGAGGAGGTGGACCGGCTCAACCACCTGGTGGAGGACGTGCTGCTCGGCTTCCCCGAGGTGGAGGACGTGGTGCGCCGCACCGGCCGCGCCGAGCGCACCGAGGACCCGATGCCGCACACGGTGTCGGACGTGCTCGTCGTGCTCAAGCCGGAGCGCGGCAGGAGCCTGGAGAAGCTGGAGGAGGACCTGCGCGTCGCCGTGGGGCGGGTGCCCGGCGTCACCACGCTGTTCACCACGCCCCTGGGCATGCGCATCGACGAGGGCCTGGGCGGCAGTCCCGCGGACCTGTCCGTGCGCGTCTTCGGGCCGGAGCTGGAGACGCTCGCGACCTTGGGTGAGCGCACGCGCGCCATCCTCGCGAAGGTGGACGGCGTGGAGGATTTGCGCGTGGAGAAGCTCAGCGACCTGCCCCAGCTGCGCATCACCGTGAACCGCGCCGCCGTGGCGCGCGTGGGCCTGACGCCCGGAGACGTCATCCGCGCGGTGCGCGTGGGCCTGGTGGGCGAGGAGGCCTCGCAGGTCTGGAAGGGCCAGCGACGGCACGAGCTGGTGCTGAGACTGGCGGACCACCGCCGCGGCGACCTGCAGGCGCTGCGCAACCTCCTGGTGGACGGGCACGACGGCACGCGCATCCCCTTGAGCCAGCTGGCCACCATCGAGGAGACCTTCGGCGCGGGCAGCGTGCGCCGCGAGGCGGGCAGCCGCAGGCTCGCGGTGGAGGCGAGCGTGTCGGGGCGGGACCTGGGCAGCACCGCGGCCGAGGTGCGCGAGCGACTGGCGGCGGAGCTGAAGCTGCCGACCGGTTACTTCGTCGACGTGGGCGGCCGCGTGGAGAGCCAGCAGCGCGCCGCGCAGTCGCTGGCCATGGCCATCGCCGTGGCCATCCTCGCGGTGTTCGTGCTGCTGTACCTCGCGCTCGACTCCGTGGCGGAGGCGCTGGTCATCCTCGCCACGCTGCCCGACGCCTTCGTCGGCGGCATCCTCGCGCTGCTCATCGCGGGAGAGACGTGGAACGTCTCCAGCCTCGTGGGCCTCATCGGCCTGTTCGGCATCGCCGTGCAGAACGGCCTGGTGCTCGTCTCACAGACCAAGGACTTGCTCTCACGCGGCAGGTCCTTCGATGACGCGGTGCGCGAGGCGAGCCTGGGGCGCGTACGTCCCAAGCTGATGACCGCGGCCACGGCCATCCTCGGTCTGCTGCCACTGTTGGTGTTGCCTCTGCATGGAACGGAGATTGAGCGCCCCCTGGCCGTCGTCATGGTGGGCGGGCTCGTCACCTCCACGCTGTTCACCCTGTTGGTGTTGCCGACTTTTTACGTCTGGGTGCACGGCGTCAGGGAGAAGGTGCGTCGACGAGGTGTGGCCGCTCGCGGCCCCACTGTGTCCTGAAGAACACGAGAGGTGCTCCGGGTCTTGGGTCCGCAACTTTCGACCCGGAGCACCGACAATCCCGTGATTTTCACACTTCCAAACCTGGGGCCCTTCATGAGCTTGCGACTTCCCCCCGCCACCTCGACCCGCACCACCACCCGGGCGGCGGCCGCCACCAACACCGTCACGGTGCCTCCCGCGGGCCTGAGCAAGGGCGACACGGGCCCCAAGGTGAAGCAGCTCCAGGACGCGCTGGTGAAGCTCGGCTACCTGACGGCGAAGCAGGTGGCCACGGGCCCCGGCACCTTCGGCGCGCAGACCGAGACCGCGGTGAAGAAGTTCCAGGCCGACAAGAAACTTCCCACGACGGGGTACTACGGTGAGCAGACGCAGGCGGCGCTGAAGAAGGCGCTGTCGGGCACGCCGACGACGCCCACCACGCCGACGACGCCGGGCACGAAGCCCGCGGTCATCAGCGCGCCGTCGCCCAACTCCGACAGCCGCAACGGGACGGACATCGACACCATCGTCCTGCACCACACGGCGTCGAACGACGGCAAGGCCGACCTGTCGTGGATGCGCAACCCGAAGAGCGGCGTGTCCGCGCACTACATGGTGGACCGCGACGGCAAGATCTATCAGCTCGTCGGTGACGACAAGCGCGCGTGGCACGCGGGCAAGAGCGAGCTGCACGGCGTCCCCACGGACGTCAACGCGCGCTCCATCGGCATCGAAATCGTCAACGACGGCAGCGGCAAGACGCCCTTCACAGAGGCGCAGTACAAGGCGCTGACCGAGCTGACGAGCCACCTGAAGGAGAAGTACGACGTGCCGATGAAGAACATCGTCGGTCACGCGGACGTCGCGGTGCCCAAGGGCCGCAAGAACGACCCGGCGCCCAACTTCGACTGGGCGCGGCTGCGCAAGGGCATCTCCTGAGCGTCGCCGTGAAGTGAAGCAGGTGAAGCGCGGGTCGAGTGCCTGACAGGGTGCTCCCCGCGCTTCGTGTTTCGGGCATACGCGAAGTGCGCGGCTGAACAGCCGGCCTCACGGCGCTCATCACACTGTGATGACCCCGGTTACACCGGGGCCCGCGCGGCATCGCGTCCCTGCACCTCGAGAGCATCGTCCCTTCGCACGGTTGGCGCTCGCGCCGGCATGGCCTGGGGCTTGCTCAACCGCGCGGCGTCTTCGGCCCGCTTCACCGCGCGCCACATCGAGGTCATCCATGCGTACCTTCCTCAGCGTCCTCGCGAGCCTTGCCACGCTCGCCGCCTGTGCCTCCGAGCCGAAGCGGCTCGCGCCGTCCCTGGACCCGTCGAACCCCGAGGCGCCCGAGTCTCCGGCCGCCCCACTCTCCAGCACGCTCGCGGCGGCGCCTCCCGACGCGAAGCCGCCGCGCGCGCCGGAGGCCGAGAAACCGGCGCCGCCCGATGCGGGCACCCCGCTCTACACGTGCCCGATGCACCCCGAGGTCCAGTCGGACAAGCCCGGTGTGTGCCCGAAGTGCAACATGAAGCTGACGCCGGCGAAGCCCGCGTCGGGCCATGAGGGACACGGAGAGCACCGGTGAGACGCGCGCTCGTCGCCGCCGCCCTGGTGTTCACGGGCGGCTGTGCCTCCATCCAGAAGGAGAAGGGCCACGCGGAGGTCGCCACGCTCGTCGAGGAGCGCATCGGCCGCAAGACGCGCTGGAATCAGGGGACGCCGGAGGACGCGGAGGTCTCGAGGCATCTGGACACGTTGCTCGCGGGAGCGCTGACCTCGGACCACGCGGTGGAGGTGGCGCTGCTCAACAACCCCGCGCTCCAGGCGACATACGAGGACCTGGGGGTGTCCCAGGCGGACATGGTGCAGGCGGGGCTGTTGAGCAACCCGACGTTCGACGGGAGCATCGGCTTTCCGCTCACGAGTGACGGCGTGAGCGAGACGGAGTTCTCGCTGGTGCAGGGCTTCGTGGAGCTGTTCACCCTGCCCTTGCGCAAGCGCGTGGCGCAGGAGCAGTTCATCGCGGACACGCTGCGCGTCGCGCACGAGGCGCTCGCCACGGCCGCGGAGGCGCGCAAGGTGTTCCGCGAGGTGCAGGCGCGGCAGCAGCTGGTGGAGCTGCGTCGGATGGTGGTCGAGGCCTCGGAGGCCGCCGCCGAGCTGGCGACGCTCCAGCACGCCGCGGGCAACCTCACGGACCTGGACCTGGCGACGGAG
This sequence comes from Myxococcus sp. AB025B, assembly GCF_006518215.1. Taxonomy (NCBI): domain Bacteria; kingdom Pseudomonadati; phylum Myxococcota; class Myxococcia; order Myxococcales; family Myxococcaceae; genus Myxococcus; species Myxococcus sp. AB025B. The sequence continues at coordinate 9,172 of NZ_SRLW01000150.1, read as the reverse complement.
AAGGCCGCGGCGGAGGAGGCCCGGCTGGAGCTGGCGCGCGAGGAGCTGACGCTGGTGGAGGACCGCGAGCGGCTCAATCGACTGCTGGGCTTGTGGGGTGGGAGGACCCAGTGGGCCATCGCGGAGAAGCTCCCCGCGCCGCCCGAGGAGGAGGCGACGCTGGAGCGACTGGAGTCGCTCGCCATCCGGCAGCGGCTGGACATCGATGCGGCGCGCAAGCAGACGGAGCTGATGTGGAACGCGCTGGAGCTGGCGCGCAGCACGCGCTTCTTCGGCCGGGTGGACGTGGGCGTGCACACGCACCGGGACGCGAATGGTCCGCGACTGCTCGGGCCCACGCTCTCGCTGGAGCTGCCCATCTTCGACCAGCGTCAGGCGCTCATCGCGAAGCTGGAGGCGCAGCATCGACAGAGCGAACGGAGGCAGACGGAGCTGTCGGTCAACGCGCGCTCGGAGGTCCGCGCGGCGCGGGCCCGGCTGCTGACGCTGCGAGGTGTGTCCGAGCGGTATCAGCGCGTGGTGCTGCCGCTGCGCGAGCAGGTCGTCGAGCAATCGCAGCTCCAGTACAACGCGATGCAGATCGGCCTGTACGCGCTGCTCGACGCGAAGCAGTCACAGGTCGAGGCGTACCGCGCGTACATCGAGACGGTCCGCGATTACTGGATGGCGCACGCGGAGCTGGAGCAGCTCGTCGGAGGTCGGCTTCCCGGTGGGAGCCGCGCGACGCCCGCCGCCGCGCCGGAGCATCCCCGACCAACGCCCCCTGAAACCGAAACGCCTTCCAGCCACGGCCACGCGCCCGAGCACGGCCACGGAGTCACACCATGAAGTCCCTCCTTTCCCCCTTCGCTTCGAGCACGACGGACACGGAGGACTCGACGGCGCGCAAGGGGAGCTCCACGGACGAGCGGGCGCCCAGCGCCACGTCCGACGCCGCGTCGACGCGCCCTGCCTCGGAACCCGCCGCGCGCGGCCCAGCGTCGACTCACGACATGGTGGCCTCCGGCAAGCTCAGCCGACGGAGCATGCTGGCGACAGCGGGGGCCACGCTCGCGGGCGGGGCGCTGCTGCTCCAGGGCAGCGCCGCGCAGGCGCAGACGGCGGCACCTCGGGCGAGTTCCCCGAGTCGCCGTGACTGGCAGTCCCCCGGGATGCCGAACCGGGACTACCGGCCGGTCATCGTGCCCAACGGGACGAAGCTGCCGTGGAAGCTGGTCAACGGGGTGAAGGTCTTCCACATGGTGGCCGAGGAGGTGGAGCACGAGCTCGCCCCGGGCCTGAAGGTCCACTGCTGGGGCTACAACGGCCAGGTGCACGGGCCCACCATCGAGGTGGTGGAGGGGGACCGCGTCCGCTTCTACGTCACCAACCGGCTGCCCGCGCCCACGACGGTGCACTGGCACGGGCTGCTGTTGCCCAACGGCATGGACGGCGTCGGGGGGCTCAACCAGAAGTCCATCGCACCGGGAGAGACGTTCCGTTACGAGTTCACCATCCGCCAGTCGGGCACGGGCATGTACCACTCGCACCACGACGAGATGACGCAGATGGCGCTCGGCATGGTGGGGCTGTTCATCATGCACCCGCGTCGTCCGGTGGGCCCGCGCGTGGACAAGGACTTCGCGCTGATGCTGCACGAGTGGCGCGTGGACCCGGGCACGCGGCGACCGGACCCGAACGAGATGACGGACTTCAACCTGCTCACGTTCAACGCGAAGGCGTTCCCCGGGACGGAGCCGCTGGTGGTGCGTCAGGGCGAGCGCGTGCGAATCCGCCTGGGCAACCTGAGCGCGATGGACCACCACCCCATCCACCTGCACGGCTACCACTTCCGCATCACGGAGACGGACGCGGGCCGCATCCCCGAGTCCGCGCAGTGGCCGGAGACCACGGTGCTCGTGCCCGTGGGCAGCACGCGCAGCATCGAGTTCGTCGCGGACGCGCCCGGTGACTGGGCGATGCACTGCCACATGACGCACCACCTGATGAACCAGATGGGGCATGACCTCCCGAACCTCATCGGCGTGAATCCGGGAGGGCTCGACGCGAAGGTGCGCAAGCTCCTGCCGGGTTACATGACGATGGGGCAGACGGGCATGGGCGACATGGTGGAGATGGGCATGCCCGTGCCGACGAACTCCATCCCCATGAGCGGCGCGCGCGGCAAGCACGACGTCATCACCATGGGCGGCATGTTCACGGTGCTCAAGGTGCGCGAGCGGCTGACGGGCGACGCGGACCCGGGCTGGTACGAGAACCCGCCTGGCACGCTGGCGATGGCGGCCAGCACGTCCGAGCTGAGCCAGGACGGCATCGACGTGGACGCGCTGCCGAAAGCGGAGCCCGCGTCTCCGGGCGGGCTGGCTCACGGCTGAGCCGGGTGCCCGCTCAGCCCACGGCCTCCTCATCTGAGTCGTCGTATTCGTACTCGCCCACCTGTCCCCAGCTCCCGTCCTTCTTCTGGCGATAGGTGTACGAAATCGACTGGAGCCCCGTCTTGAAGCGCTGGTGCAGGAGGAAGAGCTTCTGCACGGCGACCTCGACCTCCTCGTCCGGGGTGACGCTGCCCTGTCCCTTCCCCGTGGGGGTGAGCTGGATGCGGTAGCGCTCCGCCTCCTCCTCACCGGGGACCCGCTCGACCCGGAGAAGCGCGCCCGTCCACTCATCGGGCAGGAGGGAGAGGACCGCCGCGCCCAGCTCGCGATCAATGGGCAACTGTTCTTCTGAAAGCTCCGTGGCCATGGCTAACCTCTCCCATTCCAGCAAACAGGAGACCTGCGCCTGGGGTTTGAAGGACACTTGTTAGAAAGATGTCCGCTTCCGCGTCGTGCGCTTCACGTCCTTCGTCGCCGCGCTCTCGCGGCGGGAGGACACGGCGGCCGACAGCAGCCGGCGGAAGCGGGGACACTCCAGGTGGCTCGGCGCGGGACAGGTCGCGGCGTGCCTCAAGCCGTCGCGCATGGCGCTCAGTCTCCGGATGGAGTGGTCGAGCTCCTCCGCCTTCTCGACCAGCAGCTTCCGGTCGATGGCCAGGCGCCCATCGGGCGCGAACATCCGGGAAATCTCCTCCAGCGAGAACCCGGCCTCCCGCCCCAGCGCGATGAGCGCGAGCCGCTCCAGCACGTCCGGACCGAACAGGCGGCGCAGGCCCCGCCTGCCCGTCGAGCAGAGCAGCCCCTTCTCCTCGTAGAAGCGCAGCGTCGAGGCGGGCACTCCCGAGCGTCGCGCCACCTCGGTGATGTCCAGGTCCCTCATTCGCTTGACCTCAAGTCGACTTGAACTGGCACTGTAGCGTCTTCAGCACATCTCATCGGTATGAGGAAGGAGACACGCGATGACCGCCGGAACCCCGTCCCCCATCGAGCAGGAGGCCCTCTGGAAGGGCCCCGCGGGACACGCCTGGGTGGACACCCGGGAGGTGCTCGAACAGTTGTTCAAGCCGTTCGAGGACCTGCTCGTCGAGGCCGTACGCGCCTCGGGCGCGCGCCGCGTGCTCGACGTGGGGTGCGGAACGGGGAGCACGACGCTCGCCGTCGCCCGGCATCTCGGCTCGACGGGGCAGTGTGTCGGACTCGACGTCTCCACGCCGATGCTCGCCGTGGCGAGGGAACAAGCCGAGGCCCAGCACGTGGCAGCCCGCTTCATCGAGGCGAACGCACAGACGCATGCCTTCGAGCCCGACGCGTTCGACCTGGTGATGTCCCGCTTCGGCGTCATGTTCTTCGACGACCCGGTCCGGGCCTTCACGAACCTCCGGCGCGCGGCCACCCGTGACGCCCGCTTGTGTTGCATCGCCTGGAGGAGCCCGGAGCAGAACCCGTTCATGACGACCGCGGAGAAGGCCGCGGCGCCCTTCCTGACGAACATCCCTCCCCGCATCCCGGACGCGCCGGGACAGTTCGCCTTCGCGGACCCCAACCGCGTCCAGCGCATCCTGGAGCAGAGCGGCTGGACGGACATCACCCTGCGCGCCATCGACGTCCCTTGCACCATGCCCGCGCGGAGCCTGGCTCGGTACGTCACCCGGCTCGGGCCCGTGGGCCGGGTGATTCAGGAGCTCGACGAACAGGCACGGGCGAAGCTCGTCGACACCCTGCTCGCCGCCTTCAGTCCCTTCGTCCACGGCGACGAGGTGCGGCTCACCGCCGCCTGCTGGCGCATCGAGGCCCGCGCTTCGTCCGCGGCCACCTAGGATTCACTGCTGCCACCACGGTGGCAGCAGGGTGGCGGTACTCCGTGCGTCTCACCTCCACCGGGACGCACACGATGTTCACGCTTTCAATCAACTGGCTCGCCGTTCTCCTCTCGGCCGTGGCGCTGCAGGTGCTCGGCGCCGCGTGGTACATGGGGGTCATCCCGAAGCCGTACGCGCTGGCGCTCGCGCGCACCGACCTGGCGGGCCGCAAGCCGGAGCCGCTCTTCATCTGGGGCCCGGCGGTCTGCGGACTCGTGGTGACGCTGACGAACGCGGTCCTGCTGCGCTCGTTCCACGTCGACACGATGTCGCACGCGCTCGCGTTCGGCGTCATCAGCGGACTCGGCTATCTCGTCGCCACGGTGTTCAACGTGGCCATCAATCCCAACATGCCCAGGCCGCTGTTCTACGGGGTCATCAACGCGCCCTACTTCCTGGTCAGCAACCTCGTGAGCTGCGCTATCCTCACCGCCATGGCGTAGCGCGGAGGACGCATGCGACGCGCGGACCGGCTGTTCGAGATTCTCCAGGTGCTGCGGCGGGCCAAGGGGCCGATGACGGCCAGCGCCATCGCCGAGAAGCTCGAGACCAGTCAACGCACCGTGTACCGGGACCTCGCGGCGCTGATGGCGCGCCGCGTGCCGATTCGAGGAGAAGCAGGGGTCGGCTACGTGCTGGAGCGCGGCTTCGACCTGCCACCGTTGATGCTGACACCCAGCGAAATCGAGGCGGTGGTGCTCGGCGCGCAGTGGGTGGCGGCCAACGCGGACAAGACGTTGTCGGCGGCGGCGGAAGGCGTGTTGGCCAAGGTCGCCGCCATCGTCCCGGAGCACCTGCGCGAGCTGGTCGACGACCCGGTGGTGGGCACTCCACCGGCGAGGCACAAGCACCCCGATGGGACGGTCGACCTGGGTCGGCTGCGGGAGTGGTCACGGAAGCAGCTGAAGCTCCATCTCCACTACACCGACGCGGAGGGCCTCACGAGCCAGCGCACGGTGTGGCCCATCCTCGTGGGCTACGTGACGGGCGTCCGCGTATTGATTGCATGGTGTGAGCGGAGGCGCGACTTCCGCTACTTCAGGACCGAGCGCCTGCTCAGCGTGGACTTCCTCGACACACCGTACCCCGAGCGCCGCGCGGCCTTGCGGCGACGCTGGGAGGCACAATTGAAGCTCGCGAAGTAGAACGGCCCATCCGCCCGCCACCCCGGGGGCTCGTGACGAGCACAACTCCTTCACCCGGTGAGCGGCATCGCGCCGGGCCGCTCGCGGTGCCCACGCTTCGCGCAGGCTTTCATCTTCAGCCGCGCCTCATCCACGGCGACGTGCCGCGCTCAGGTCTTCATCTTCAGCCGCGTCTCGTGCACGGCGTCGCCCACCGCACCGGGCTTGCCCTGCTCGGCGGCGCGCAGCAGCCGCAGGATGCCGGGGCCGAGGACATCAATCTCCGTGGACGCGTACGTCTCCGTCCCGAAGCGCCGGATGGTCTCCGTCTGCGTCTTCAGGATGCGCACGTCCTGGTTGAAGATGTGGAGCGCCACCGGCATGGCCACGGGCAGCACGGCGCGCAGGAGCCAGCGCGGCAGCGGCAGCCGGAACGTCACCACCGCGTACACCATCGTGTCCCACTCCGACACGGGCGTCATCGCCGAGGTCACGATGATGTGGCTCCCCTCGCCGATGCGGTACTCCACCTGCGCGATCGACGGCATCAGGAAGCGGTCGAAGTGCTGCACCACGCCACCGCCCGGAGCCAGGAGCCTCCCCACGACGCCGCTGGGACGCGGCTCGCCGATGTACTCCGCCTCCACCCGGTCCGCGCTGCGCCGCACCACCACGTCAATCTCGTTGCGCTTCTCCTCCGTGCGGAACAAGCCCCCGTGCAGGTACGCCGTGTGCGGCACGTCGAGCGTGTTCTCCAGCGTCGCGTGCAGCGAGCCCGGCGCACGCAGGATGCGGCGCACCGTGGTGTAGTCCCCCGCCTCCAGCAGCGGGAAGCGGAACGGCTCCGTCGTGGGCACCGCACCGGGCGTCGAGTACACCCAGATGAACCCATCCTGCTCCCGCGTCGCATACGACGTCGCGCAGCGCGAGCGGGCCTCCGGCTCACCCATGAACCCCGGGATGGCGCGGCACTGCCCGCCCGTGTCGAACTTCCAGCCGTGGTAGCCGCACTGGAGCTGTCCGCCCTTCACGCGCCCCAGCGACAGCGGGACATTGCGGTGCGGGCAGCGGTCCACCAGTGCGCCGGGCGTGCCGCCCTCACCCCGGAAGAGCACCAGCGGCGTGCCCTGGAGCGTGCGCGCCAGCGGCTTGTCCTTCAGCTCACGCGAGGAACAGAGGATGAACCACGCATTCGGCAGGTTGACGACGGAGACGTGACCGGCGGGCGGGCTCATACGACGCAGTCTAATGGCCCGCACGGCCGGTGCACGTCTTCCCTCGCGGGCCCGCGCCGCCCGTCGGGGGGCGAGCAGTCGCCCTCCCCCGGCGCCTCCCGGACCTACAGCTTCAGCCGCCGCAACCTCAACGCGTTGGCGATGACCGACACCGAGGACAGGCTCATCGCCGCGCTGGCGAAGATGGGGCTCAGGAGCAGGCCGAAGAAGGGGTACAGCACCCCCGCCGCCAGGGGGACGCCCAGGAGGTTGTAGATGAAGGCGAAGAAGAGGTTCTGCCGGATGTTGCGCAGCGCCCCCTGACTCAGTCGGCGCGCCCGGACGATACCCCTCAGGTCCCCCTTCACCAGGGTGACGCCCGCGCTCTCCATCGCGATGTCCGTCCCCGTCCCCATCGCGATGCCCACCTCCGCCTGGGCCAGCGCCGGCGCGTCGTTGACCCCATCCCCCGCCATCGCCACCACGCGGCCCTCCTGCTGCAGCCGCTTCACCACGTCTCCCTTCCCCTCCGGCAACACCCCCGCGATGACCTCGGAGATGCCCAGCCTGCGCGCCACCGCCTCCGCCGTCGTCTGACTGTCCCCCGTCAGCATCACCACGCGCAGCCCCTCCTGGCGCAGCAGCGACAGCGCCTCCGGTGTCGACTCCTTCACCGGGTCCTCGACACCCAGGAGCCCCGCCGCGCGGCCCGACACCGCCACCAGCACCACCGTCTGCCCCTCCTGACGCAGCGACTCGGCCCGCGCCGTCAGCGCCGTGGCCTCCACGCCGCGCGCCGACATCAGCGCCGCGTTGCCCAGCGCCACCTCCACGCCGTCCACCCGCCCCATCACGCCCTTGCCCGTCTCCGAGCGGAAGTCCTCCACCGCCGTCAGCACCGCCCCGCGCTCCTTCGCGCCGGAGACAATCGCCTCCGCCAACGGGTGCTCACTGCCCCGCTCCAGGCTCGCGGCCAGCCGCAGCAGCGTCGCCTCGTCGATGCCCTCGGAGGCCACCACCGACACCAGCCTCGGCTTGCCCTCGGTGAGCGTGCCCGTCTTGTCCACCACCAGCGTGTCCACCGCCTCCAGCCGCTCCAGCGCCGCCGCGTCGCGGATGAGGACGCCCGCCTGCGCGCCCCGCCCCGTCCCCACCATGATGGACATGGGCGTGGCCAGCCCCAGCGCGCACGGGCACGCGATGATGAGCACCGCCACCGCGTTCACCAGCGCGTGCGCCAGCCGAGGCTCCGGCCCCCACACACCCCACACCACCGCCGTCACCACCGCCACCGCGATGACCACCGGCACGAAGACCGCGGCCACCTTGTCCGCCAGCCGCTGGATGGGCGCGCGCGTGCGCTGCGCCTCACTCACCCGCTGGACGATGCGCGACAGCAGCGTGTCCTTGCCCACGCGCTCGGCCTTCATCACCAGCGAGCCCGTCCCATTCACCGTGCCGCCCGTCACCTTCTCCCCGCGCGACTTCTCCACCGGCAGCGACTCGCCCGTCACCATCGACTCGTCCACCGCGCTGGCGCCCTCCAGCACCTCGCCGTCCACCGGCACCTTCTCACCGGGCCGCACCCGCAGGCGGTCACCGGGGTGCACGTGCGCGAGCGGCACATCCTCCTCGTGCCCGTCCTCGCGAATCCGCCGCGCCACCGGGGGCGCCAGGCTCAACAGCGAGCGCAGCGCCCCGGACGTCGCGTGCCGCGCCCGCAGCTCCAGCACCTGCCCCAGCGCCACCAGGGTGACGATGACGGCGGCGGCCTCGAAGTACAGCGGCGCGGTGCCTCCGTGTCCGGTGCGCAGCCCGTGGGGCAGCAGGTCCGGGAAGAGCGTGGCGAAGACGCTGAACACGTACGCCGCGCCCGTGCCCAGGGCGATGAGCGTGAACATGTTGAGGTGCCGGTTCTTCACCGACGCCCAGCCGCGCTGGAAGAAGGGCCAGCCGCCCCACAGCACCACGGGCGTGGCCAGCAGCAACTGCGCCCAGGCCAGCACCGACGCGGGCACCGCGTGCTGCACGGGCTGCCCCGGAATCATGTCCGACATCGCCAGCACCAGGAGCGGCACCGTGAGCCCCATGCCCACCAGGAAGCGCCGCCACATGGACGTCAGCTCGGGGTCCGGCGTGTCCTCGGGCAGCACCGTGCGGGGCTCCAGCGCCATGCCGCAGAGGGGGCAGCTGCCCGGCCCCTCGCGCACGACCTCCGGGTGCATGGGGCACACGTACTCGACGCGCGTCTCGGGGAGCGCGAGCGTCTCCGGCTCCAGTGCCATGCCGCACTTCGGGCACGCCCCCGGATGGTCCTGACGCACCTCCGGGTCCATGGGGCACACGTACATCGTCCCCGGCGCGGCGGGAGGCGGCGGCTCGGGCGCTTCCGGGGGTGGCGCGAGGTAGCGCGCCGAGTCCGCGCCGAAGCGCTCACGGCATTTCGGGTTGCAGAAGTGGAAGGTCCGCCCCTCGTGCTCCAGGCTGCCGCCCTTGGGGGCGCTCGGGTCCACCTTCATCCCGCAGACCGGGTCGATGGCGTGCGCCCCCTCCTCCGAGCGAGGGGGCGCACGCCATCGACCCGGTCTGCGGGATGAAGG
>NZ_SRLW01000014.1:0-61008 GCF_006518215.1 Myxococcus sp. AB025B | reverse complement strand
GGGTGGGCTACCGCGTGGTGACGCAGTTGAAGGAGATGGACAAGGACGTGGTGGTGGTGGAGAAGCGCGAGGACGCGGCCTTCGTCTCCGCGCTGCGGGACGAGAACGTGCCGTTGCTCATCGACGACACGCGCAGCCCGCTGTGCCTGCCGCGCACCAACGTGAAGCACGCCTCCGCGATTGTCTGCGCCACGGACGACGACCTGGCGAACCTCAACATCGCGCTGGACGCGCGCAAGCTGAACCCGAACATCCGCGTCGTCATCCGCCTGTTCGACGAGGACCTGAGCGGCAAGGTGCGCGACACGTTCAAGGCGGAGGCCCTGTCCAGCTCGTCGCTCGCCGCGCCCGCGATGGCGCTGGCGGCGATGGACCCGCGCATCATCCACTCGTTCCACCTGGGCAAGCACCTGATGGTGGTGTCGCTCTTCGAGGCGCGCGAGGGCCTGCCGGGGCTGAACATCTCCGCCATTCGAGATCGCTTCGGCGGGCTGGCGTTGTCGCTGATGCGCGACGGCCACGAGCAGCTCCACCCGGTGGGGGACGAGGTCATGCGCGCAGGGGATGTGCTGACGGTGCAGGCGTCGTATCCGGAGTACTGCCGCCTGCGCGCCTTCACCAACGAGGCGGACCCGCCCATCTTCGCGCACCAGGACCAGATTGGGCCGGTGTGGCCGCGCAAGGCGGGCTGACGTCCCTGGGGCCCGCGAATCATCCGGGCGCGGACGGCGTCCCTGACACGGCGCGCGAGGCCGCTCGATTCATGACGCGCGAGTACATCGAGTGTCCTCATCCGCGACTCGAGCCATGAGCGCGGAGCGCGCGAGCGCGAGCCCCGAGGGCAGGGTGAGGGCCCGGGCAAGCAGTGCCGCAAGGGGCGCCCACTCGATGAGGAAGCCATCGTGGCCGTGCGGGCTGGACAGCTCCGCGTGCTCGGCGTGGACGCCCTGGGCACGCAGTCGCTGGGCCAGCGTCGCCATGTGCTGGGGGAAGAAGAGCAGGTCCTGGTCGATGCCCACGCACAGGGCGCTCGCGCGGATGCGCTCCAGTCCTCCATGCGGCGCTCTCGAAAGGTCGTGGTGGTCCATGGCCCCCAACTGCGCCAGGTACGCGCGCCCGTCGAAGCGCGCCTCCAGCTTGCGCCCCTGGTGCTCCAGGTAGCTCTGCACCGGGTGCAGCGCGCGCGAGGACCACGTCGCGGGACGCGGCTGGTTCGTGTCCAGTCCCGGCTCCGCGCGGTACGTGAGCATGGCGAGCTGTCGCGCCAGCTCCAGTCCCCGGTGTGACGACTCGGGGAACCCCGGGTCCAGCAGCAGCGCCTGTCGGGCCACGTGATTGAGCCCCACCACCCACGCGGAGGCCGACTCCGCGGCGGCGATGGGCGCCATGCGCGCGAACCGCTCGGGCGCGAGCGCGGCGAGGCAGAGCACAATCATTCCACCCAGCGAGCCACCGGTGACGAGCTCCACCTCCTGGATGCCCAGGGTGTCGAGTGTGAGGAGGATGCTTCGCGCCTGGTCCCACGGCGTGAGCGTGGCGGGCAGGTGTTGCTCGTCCTGGCGCAGGTCACCCTTGGCCAGCACGGGCGCGGGGCCGAAGCGCGAGTCGTCGGTGCGTCGGGGGAAGCCCTCGTCCGCGGGGCCGACGGTGCCGTAGCAGGAGCCCAGGTTGTTGAAGCACAGCAGCCGCATGCGCGTCGGGTCCAGCACGCGGCCCGCGCCGATGAGGGGTTCCCACCAGCCGCCCTCGCCACCCGCGCGCATGTCGCCGGTGAGCGCGTGCACCAACAGCACGGTGGGGACGCGCGTGGAGGGCCGTGTGCCGCCGTGACGACGGGCACGCTCGGAGGCATGGAGCAGCTCCTCTCGCGTGCGGCGCACGAGTCGCGGCGTGGTGGCCTGGGACTCCTCCTGCGCGAGTAGGTGCGCACGAGACTGGAGCCAGGGCAGGTCGTCCTCCGGGCCCCACCACCAACCGCGCACGAGGTGCGGAGTGATGCGGGCACCGGCTTCCAACGTCAGCTCTGGCGCGGTGACTTCGAAGAGGCGCGGCGAGGTCGCGCGAGTGGGGGGAGCCAAGGGATGTCTCCGGACAGACGGGTGGCTGCGCGGGCGCGAGCGTGCGCCCGGGAGGGAAGTGGAAGTGGGGTGTGAAGTGAACGGACGGCGGGGCTGGCTTCGCTGCGCTCCTGCGGGTGATGCGAGGGCGCTACGGGAGGGCCAGGAACGACGAAGCCCACCGACCCTCGCGGGTGGGTGGGCTCGGTGGCTCGCCAGGGTCGGACGCGACGTCAGCCGACACAGGCGGGCGCGAGCCCACCGGTCATCGACATTCGACGCATGGCGAAGAAGGACGTCATGGCCCTCACGGATAAACGCTCACCCCTCGCGAGTCAAGTCGACCCACGGACGAGTGCCCCATGTGGCACACCTCCGACATGGGATTCCGCGACGACGCGTGATTCTCCGTGCGGGCTCGCACGTCACGTCACGGCGCGGTGACCATCGCGTTCGCCGGATACGGGGCGAGTGCGCCGATGTGCCCGGGCTGGGCCTTCACCCGCGCGAGCCACCGGGACACCGCGGGGAAGTCCTCCAGGGCCAGGCCCGCGTCGGGCGCGAGATGCGCATAGGCATACAGCCCGATGTCGGCGACGGTGGGTCGCCCGCCGACGAGGAAGTCCTCGTGTTGGAGATGCCGCTCCAGCGTGGTGAGCGCGGCGCGGCCGGCCTCGACGCGCACGCGGAGGACCTCGGGAGGGTGCAGGCGCGCGCGCCCGGTGAGCACCCAGAAGCGTGCGGTGCCGATGTTGGGCTCGACGCAGTTCTGTTCGAAGAAGAGCCACTGGTGGACCTGGGCGCGCTCGAAGGCGTCGCGAGGCAAGAGGGGCGTGTCCTCGGTGAGGAACAGGAGGATGGCGTTGGACTCGGCGAGGAAGCGTCCGGGCTCCGGCTCCAGCACGGGGATGCGGCCGGCGGGGTTCTTGTGGCGAAGGAAGTCGGGCGTGTGGCTCTCGCCCGCGAAGATGTCCACGGGGACGAGCTCATAGGGCCGGCCGAGCCAGGACAACACGTGGCGCAGCTTGTAGCCATTGGCGGAGGCCGCGCAGTCGTAGAGGCGCATGGGGGCACTGTAGGCGCCCGTCCGCGGGCGGACGACCCGGTCCTTGCTGCGCACCAGAGGGGGATGGCCGCAAGAACCGGGTTGAAGGGCGAGGGCCCCGGGGTCATACCCAGGGATGGACACACCTTCCGGGAGCCGGGACATGGCCAACAGCGACTACGCCCGAATCGAGCAGGCGATTCTCTACCTCGATGCGCACGCGCGCGAGCAGCCCTCGCTGGACGACGTCGCCGCGCACGTGGGCCTGAGCCCCTTCCACTTCCAGCGCCTGTTCACCCGCTGGGCGGGAATCAGCCCCAAGCGCTTCCTCCAGGTGCACACGCTCAGCTCGGCGCGCCGGCTGCTGGCCGAGCGGCGCAGCGTGCTCGACACGTCCTTCGCGGTGGGGCTGTCCGGAGGCGGGCGGCTGCACGAGCTGTTCGTGACGCTGACGGCGATGACGCCCGGGGAGTTCAAGCTCGCCGGCGAGGGACTGACGATTCACCACGGCGTACACGCGTCACCGTTCGGTGACTGCCTCATCGCCGTCTGTGAGCGCGGCATCTGCGGACTGCACTTCCTGACGGGCGAGTCCGAGTCCGAGGCGCTGGAGTCCTTGCGTGAGCAGTGGCCGAGGGCGAGCTTCGTGGAGTCTCCGAGGCTGACGGCGCCGTGGGCCGGGCGCATCTTCTCCCAGACGCCGCCGGGTGAGCGGACGGCGCTGTCGGTGCTGGTGAAGGGGACGCCGTTCCAGGTGCAGGTGTGGCAGGCGCTGCTGCGCGTGGCGCCGGGCGAGGTGGCGACGTACGAGGACCTGGCGAAGGCCATCGGCAGGCCCAAGGCGGTGCGCGCGGTGGGCTCCGCGGTGGGCGACAACTCGGTGGCGCTGCTGATTCCCTGTCACCGCGTGCTGCGCAAGACGGGCGTCATCGGCGACTACCGTTGGGGCAGCTCGCGCAAGCAGGTGATGCTCGCGTGGGAGACGCTGCGCCGCGAGGCCGACAACGAGGATGGCGACGGCGAGGCCCTCCAGTCCCGACTGGCGTGACGCGGCTCAGCCCAGCGCCGCGAGCGCCGACACCTTGGCGAGGATTTCCGGCGCGGCCTGCACCAGTGTGGCAATCAGCAGGAGCCACCCGACCACGCCCGAGACCGCCCTGCCGACGAGCCGGATGACGAGCGACAGCACGGCCCCCGCCAGCCCGATGGCCGCCGACACCCGCTCGATGCGTCCCAGCAACTGTCGCGCGTCCTCCACCGAGGCCTGCGCGTCGATGAACAGCACCGAGTCGCAGTCCATGTTGAGCCGGCAGCCCATGTCCAGCCGGGGCGCGGGGGGCAGAACCTGTCCGCCCAGGAAGATGCCCACGCCATCCGCGAACGCGGTGGCCGCGCGGCCAATCGCGCCCAGCACGTCATTGGCGACCTGGAAGAGCGAGCGGAAGACGTTGCGCGCCAGCGTCTTGAAGAACTCCCCGACGGACCGGAAGATGCTCACCACCGTCTCGCCGAGCCGCTGCACCTGGCGCTTGAGCCACTTGAAGGTGCGCTTGAGCCCGTCCCAGAGGAAGAAGTCCGAGTTGTCGACCTCGCTCGTCCAGTAGTCCTGGAGCTCGGCCTGGTTGTTCTCGACGAACTTCACGAGGTCGTCGGAGGACACGTCCTCCTCGCGCTGCTGGCGCACGAAGTCCTCGAAGAGCGCGGGTGTCACCTGCGTGGTGTGCAGCAGCACCAGCGCCTCGAACGTGGGCCGCGCCGGGCTGTTCCTCCAGTACTGGTCCAGCGCCTTGCGCAGCTTCGACGCGACGACGGGCTCGCGGATGTCTCCCAGCGGGTAACCGTTCAGCCACAGCTCGTTGCGCGCGAGCCGCAGCAGGAAGCGCCGCGACGCGGTGGGCAGCTTCCTCTCCTCCAGCTCCCGCTCGGGGAGGAAGCTGCGCAGCTCGGGCGTGCCCTGGGCCACCTTCTCCAGCAGCTCATCGTGAGACATCAGCAGCCGCAGGGTCTCCCGCTCGGTGATGCTCGAGGACGCAGTCAGGCCCAGCTCGAACATCACGGCCCGGAAGCGCGCCAGCTGGATGCGCAGGTTGTTCGTGTCGCTCGGGTCGACCTTGACGTTGTCCCTGAGGCCCAGCGTCGTCAGCCGCAGCTGCGCGGCGCGCAGGAGCACGGGCTTCGCCACGCCGTTGACGGGGTACCACCGCTCGATGTCGAGCGGGTCCTCCAGCGTGACCAGCTCCTGGAGCGCGTCCCACGTCGCCTGCTCGATGGTGGCGCCGCTGGGCGTAAGCCCGATGTCCACGCGGAACGGGTTGAGCCCCTTGAGCAGCGCCGCGTCCATCTTGTCGCTGGTGGGGTCCCCCACGTCGTAGCCCAGGTGACTCAGGCGCAGGCGGACGGCGCGGACCACCAGCTTGTAGCGCTCGTAGTTGGCGCCCTGGGACGAGGGCGTCAGCTCCGAGAGCGGCACCAGCCCCGCGTGCTGCTCCAGGACCTGGAGGTTCTCCTCCAGGTTCATGGCGGTCTCCAACGGGTCGAGCCCACGGCCCTTCAGCGGCACGCCTCGCGCCGCGGGGAGCCGTGTCGGCGCGTCGAACAGCGCCGCGATGCGGACCGACTCAGGCGAGGACGGCATCGTCGCTCAGCCCTTCTTGACGATGTCCTTGAGCAGGTCGCCGAAGAAGTCCACGACGGACTTGCGCGCGGCGATGCTGGTCTCCACCGACTTGCGGTGCAGGTCGAGCAGCTCCTGCAGCCGGGGGATGTCCTGCTCATCGGTCTGGAAGAGCTTCATGTCACCGTCGAACTTCACCTGCGTCGCGGCGACGAGCTTGATGGTGGCCTGGGTCGTCGCGCTGCCCACGGCGCTCGTCGTCAGGTTGTCCCAGTCGATGGTGGGCTTGGCGCCGGTGGTGTTGATGATGTGCTTCACCTGGCCGGTGTAGGTGATGACCTCCAACGTGACGAGGTCGTCGACCGCCGTGTTGAGCTTCTCGATGGCCTGCTTGAGTCCCATGTGGTGTTCCCCCTCGAAAAGGCTCGCGCATCCACGCGGAGCCCGGAAGCCAGGGAGTCTAGCGTGGGCTCGAATGCCGGCGTCAATGTCGGCGGTGCGTAGGGGGGAGCCCACACGGGTCGACGACGACCTTCGAGACGCGTCTGCCATTGTGTAGGGTCGTTCCGGGATTCTCCACATGGCCTTCCTCGCCCTTGCTCCGCACACCGCGCTCGCGCCGCTGGTCCTCGGTTATTGGTTCATCGAGGACCTGGAGGGTTCGTACGAGGGCAGGCCCATCCGGACCACGCCCACCGCGGCGGCGGTGCTGACGCTCAACTTCGGCAGACCGTGTGGGAGTGAGTTCGCGGCGGGCGCGCCACGCGCCTCGTTGCTGGGCGTCCAGAGTCGCCCGCGGAACTGGAGCTCCGGGGCGGGGTGCTCCTTCGTGATGGTGATGTTGCGGCCGCCGGGATTGGCGCGACTGTTTCCCGCGACGGGGCCCGAGAGTCGCGACGACCTCATCGAACTCGGAGGGCTGCTGGGGGACGGGCCCGCGCGATGCCTCTGTGACGACCTCGCGGCGGCGGGGACTCCCAGGCGGGTCGCGGACCGGCTGGATGCATGGCTGCTCCGGCGTGCGCGGGCAGGAGGCGAACTGGAGCGGCTCGAGCAGGCCTGGGCGACGCTGGCGAGGACCTCGCGGGTGAGCACGACGGCGCGCGGAATGGGGGTGTCGACGCGGCAGCTCGAGCGTTGGTTCCGGGCTCACGTGGGCTGTACTCCCAAGCAACTGCTCGGATTGGACCGCGTCCAGGCCAGCCTCCATGCGATGCAGACGGGGCAGGGCGACCCGCTCCACGGCTTCAGCGACCAGGCCCACCAGATTCGCCAGTGGCGCCGCTACCTCGGCGTGACACCCGGACGGTACGAGCGCGGGAACTGGTCCATCCTCGCCGAGTACTTCGCGCAGGCACGCGACGCCGCGCCCGGTGGGCTCGCGCACTTCTTCTGAAGGCGGTCCCCGACGAAGGTCCAACCCAGTCGTCACCAGCCCGTGCGGAGCCTCACCGGAGCGTCTCCCAGCACCGGTAGGGCCGCGGCGAGCACCGGTCGCTCGGGGAGGCGGAGCATCGCAATCAGGGCGCTGCTCGCGTGAGCGGAGGCCCCGGGGCATGTCGCATTCGTTCAAGACCCGCGTCGCGCCCGGCGCCAGATTGTCGCCTCGCAGGCAGCGAGGAGACACGGTGATGTCGGGACAGCAGGAGGCAGTCCTCCACGGTGAACTCGTGGAGTATCGCGAGGGGGAGACCGTCTGTGAGGGGTACGTCACCTGGGGCCGTCGGGAGGACCGCCGTCGTCCCTGCGTGCTCCTGGCGCATGCATGGGACGGCCTCAACGCGCCCATCCGAGCGAAGGCGGAGGAGTTCGCCGCGCTGGGGTACGTGTGCTTCGCCGTGGATGTGTATGGCAAGGGCGTGCGAGGCGGTGTCGCGGACGACAACTCGCGCCTGATGGGGCCCCTCATGGAGGACCGCGCCCTGCTGCGTCGACGGATGGTCGCCGGCTTCGAGGCCGCGCTGCGCCATCCTCTCGTCGACCCGGAGCGCATCGTCGTCATCGGCTACTGCTTCGGTGGCCTCTGCGCGCTGGACCTCGCGCGCAGCGCGGTGCCGGGACTGAAGGCCGCCGTGAGCTTCCATGGAGTCCTCGTGCCGCCGAGGCTCGGGCCTCAGTCCTCCATCACGGCCAGGGTCCTCATCCTGCACGGCTGGGAGGACCCGACCAGCTCGAAGGAGGACGTGCTCGCGGTGGCGCGCGAGCTGACGGAGGCGGGCGCGGACTGGCAGCTCCACGCGCACGGCCACGCGATGCATGCCTTCACCTATCCAGGGCTCCACAACCCCGAGGCCGGGCTCCAATATCATCCCGACGCGGCCCGACGGACCTGGGCCGCGATGCGCGCGTTCCTCGACGAGGTCTTCGTGGGCGCCGAGCGCCGCTGACTCCCACGCGGGCTCAGGACATCTTCGCGACGAGCTTGAGCGGCAGGTTGCGCAGGAAGAAGCCGACGACACCCCACGGCCAGCCGGGGACGTAGGCGCTCACCGGCTCCTTCTCGATGGCCTTCACCAGCGCGCGGGAGCCCCGCTCCGAGTCCACCGCGAAGGGCAGGTTCTTCGCCCCCGCGTTCAGCTCCGTGTGGATGTAGCCGGGATAGATGGTGGAGACCTTGATGGGCGTGCCGAGCAGCTCCGCGCGGATGCCCTCCGTCAGCGTGGCCAGCCCCGCCTTCGTCGCCGCGTACACGGTGAGGTGACGGGGCAGGCCGCGCATGGCGCTCATCGAGGAGATGGTGACCAGGTGTCCGTGGCCCTGCTTGCGGAGGATTCCCACGGCCGCCTCGCACTGGGCCACGGCGGCCACGAAGTTCGTCTGGGCCGTCTTCGCGTTGGTGGCGAAGTGGCCGGTGCCGATGCGCTTGCCCACGCCGATGCCCGCGTTGATGATGACGCGGTCCAGCCCACCGAGGTCCTGGGCGAACGCCTCGAAGACCTCGAACACCCGCTCGTGCTCGTTCACGTCCAGCGCGCGCACGGAGACCTGGATGCCCGGGTGCTTCGAGAGCAGCTCCGCGCGCAGCGCCTCCAGCCGGTCCGTCCGTCGAGCGCACAGCGCGAGATGGCGTCCCCGCGCCGCGAACTCGCGGGCCATGCCCTCACCCAGTCCGGAGCTCGCGCCCGTAATCAGGATGTTCCTTCGCATGGCCGGACTCCTTCAGCGGTAGGTGATGAGGGCCTGGTTCGCCCCCTCGAAGTGCGTGTGCTCGTTGAGCGAGGACAGGTAGCGCCCGCGCTCACTGTAGATGACCTTCGTCACGCCGCAGTTGGCCAGCGTCCAGTTGAGGCGGAAGGCGTGCTCGTCGGGAATCTGGAGCAGTTGCTGACAGATGGCGGTGACGGGGCCGCCCGAGGTGAACACCAGCGCCGTCTTGGACGGCCCCAGCCCGTGGATGAGCGAATCGAGCGCGCGCAGGCAGCGCTCGCGGAACACGGGCCAGGGCTCGGTGTACTCGGCGTCGTGCTTGCCGGCGACCCAGCGGGCCACGGCCTCGGTGAAGAGCGCCTGGAACGCGCGGCGCGGCTCCGGCGCCGAGGCGAGGTCCTCGGCCAGCGCGGCGTGGTTGGCGTAGCGGGGCGTGTGGCGGACGACCAGCTCGTCGTGGTCGAACTCGTTGAAGCCGGGGCTGCGCGTGGGCAGCAGGTCCACGCCCATGGCGGAGAGGCACGTCTCCGCCGTCTGCCGGTGGCGGGTGAGCGTGCCAGCCACCACCGCGTCGAGACGCGGCAGCCGCGTCTTGAGAGCCTCGCCGAGCACGCGCGCCTGCACGAAGCCCGTCTCGGAGAGCTGGTCGTAGTCCTCCGCGCCGAAGGACGCCTGCCCATGGCGGATGAGGTACACGACGCCCATCACCGCCCTCCCTTCTTGATGAGCCGCTTGCAGCGCCAGTCGTAGTACGTCACCAGCGTCCAGAAGTTCTTGAACGCCGGGTTGCGCGTCTGCTTGTGGTGATAGCGGTAGTAGATCTGCTGGATGATGCCGGCGAGCCGGAAGATTCCGAAGACCTCGTAGAAGGTCCAGCTGGCGGGCTTCAGGCCGGAGCGCTGGAGGTAGTAGTCGACGACCTCCCTGCGGCTCATCATGCCGGGCATGTGCGTGGGCTGACGGCGCGTGGCGCGCATGAAGAAGTCATCATCCGACTCGACCCAGTACGCGAGCGCGCTGCCCAGGTCCATCAGCGGGTCGCCCAGCGTGGCCATCTCCCAGTCGAGGACACCGATGACCTGCGTGGGCTCGCCCGGGTCCAGCACCACGTTGTCGAAGCGCCAGTCGTTGTGGATGACGCAGGTGGCGATGTCGTCGGGGATGTGGTCCTTGAGCCAGTCGCGCACGTACTTGAAGCTCGGCACGTTCCAGGTCCGCGCCTTCTCGTAGCGGTCCGACCAGCCCTCCACCTGACGGCGCGGATAGCCCGCGCCCTTGCCGAGCGACGACAGGCCCACGGCCTGGGCATCCACCGCGTGTAGCTCCAGCAGCTTGTCAATGACGTTGACGCACAGCTTGCGCGTCTCGCCGGCGCTCAGGTTCATCCCGCGCGGCATGTTGGCGCGGGGGATGATGCCCTCGATGCGCTCCATGACGTAGAAGTCCGCGCCGATGACGGACGCGTCCTGGCACAGAGCCACCATCTCCGGCACGAACGGGTAGGCGGGCCGGAGCGCCTTCTGCACGCGGTACTCGCGGGACATGTCGTGCGCGGACTTCGCCTTGGTGCCCGCGGGAGGGCGGCGGAGGATGAGGTCTCGCTTGGGGTACTTGAGCCGGTAGGTCCAGTTGGACGCGCCGCCGGAGAACTGCGTCACGGTGGGCAGGCCCTCGAGCGTCGGTACCTGCTTCTTGAGCCACGCGTCGACGGCGGGGACGTTCAGCTCCTCACCGGCGCGGACGGAGCTGGGTGAATCCAGGGTGGATTTCGGGGCGGCGTGGGTGGCCATGGTGCCTCACCTCTTGGAGAAGCCGCGCTTGGCCAGCTCGATGCGGGCGATGACACCCTTGTGCACCTCGTCCGGGCCGTCCGCGAGCCGCAGCGTGCGCGCCTGGCCGAAGAAGCCCGCGAGCACCGTGTCGTTGGACACGCCCGCGCCGCCGTGAATCTGGATGGCGTCGTCGACGATGCGCTGGAGCACGCTGGGGGCCACGACCTTGATGGCGGAAATCTCCGTCATCGCGCCGAGGGCGCCCACCTGGTCCATCTTCCACGCCGCGTAGAGCGTGAGCAGGCGGGCCTGGTCGATGGCGATGCGGGCCTCGGCCACGCGCTCGCGGTTGCCGCCCAGGTTGAGCAGGGGCTTGCCGAAGGCGGTGCGGTTCATGCCGCGGTCAATCATGAGCTCCAGCGCCCGCTCGGAGGCGCCGATGCAGCGCATGCAGTGGTGGATGCGGCCGGGGCCCAGGCGGCCCTGGGCGATCTCGAAGCCCATGCCGGGGCCGCCGATGATGTTGGAGACAGGGACGCGGACGTTGGTGAAGTGCACCTCGCCGTGGCCGTGAGGGGCGTCGTACTCGCCGAAGACGGGGAGCATGCGCTTGATGGACACGCCCGGCGAGTCCAGGGGCACGAGCACCATGGAGTGCTGGTGGTGGCGGTCGCCGCCGGTGTCGGGCGTGCGCGCCATGAAGATGGCGATTTTGGCCTTGGGGTGGCCCAGGCCGGTGGTCCACCACTTGGAGCCGTTGAGGACGACCTCGTCCTTCTCGACGACGGCGGTGGCCTCCATGTTGGTGGCGTCGGAGGATGCGACGCCGGGCTCGGTCATGCAGAAGACGGAGCGGATTTCTCCGGCGAGCAGCGGGGTGAGCCACTGCTTCTGTTGGGCGGGGGTGCCGTACTTCCAGAGCACCTCCATGTTGCCGGTGTCGGGGGCGTTGCAGTTGAAGACCTCGGGGGCCATGAGGCTGCGCCCGGTCTCCTCGGCGATGGGGGCGTACTCGAGCGTGGACAGGCCCGGGGAGTGCTTCTCGTCGGGGAGGAAGAGGTTCCAGAGTCCGGCGGCGCGGGCCTTGGCCTTGAGGTCCTCCATGACGGAGGACACGGGCCAGGTCTTCCAGTCACCGCCGCGCGAGGCCTCCATGACCTCCTGGTAGTAGCGGGCCTCGTTGGGCTCGATGTGCTCGCGCATGAACTGCTTCACGCGCTCCAGGTAGTCCTTGCCTCTGGCGCTCGGCTCGAAGTCCACGGTGCTGCCTCCTCTCACGAGAGGCGCTCATCCTTGGCACCCGGCCCTTGTTGAATCCACTGAATGTTGGTCATGTGTCGTCATGAGCCCAGTTCAGGATTCCACCCGGCGCCCCGGGCCCCCGGACCTCAACCTCTTCCGGGTGTTCGACGTCGTCTATCGGGAGCGGAACCTGACGCGCGCGGCGGAGGTGCTGTTCCTCAGTCAGTCCGCGGTGAGCCACGCGCTGGCGAGGCTGCGCGAGCAGCTGGGGGCGCCCCTGTTCGTCCGGCAGGGGAGGGGCGTGGCGCCGACGCCCTTGGCGGAGCGGGTGGCGCCGGAGATTCGGGAGGCGCTGGCGCTGCTCCAGCAGGCGGTGCACCACACGCGCGGCTTCGAGCCGGCGCGGGACGTGGGGACCTTCACCCTGGCGATGAGCGACATGCTGGAGCCGTCGATTGTGCCCCGGTTGGTGGCGCGGCTTCAGGAGCGGAGTCCGGAGGCGCGCATCAGCAGCGTGCGGTTGGAGCGGACGCGGCTGGAGCGGGACCTGGCTTCAGGGCGATTGGACCTGGCCATCGACGTGGAGCAGCCGACGAGCGCGGAGCTGCGACACACGGCCTTCACGCGGGATGCGTTCTGCGTGGTGAGTCGCAGGCGCAGGCGGCTGGACGTGGCGGCGTACATGGGGGCGAAGCACGTCACGGTGTCCTCGCGGCGCACGGGGCTGGCGGTGGAGGACCTGGTGCTCAGCCGGCTGGGGTATCAGCGGGAGGTCACGGTGCGGT
Organism: Myxococcus sp. AB025B; assembly: GCF_006518215.1. NCBI lineage: Bacteria > Pseudomonadati > Myxococcota > Myxococcia > Myxococcales > Myxococcaceae > Myxococcus > Myxococcus sp. AB025B. The sequence goes on along the minus strand of NZ_SRLW01000014.1, from coordinate 48,346 downwards.
GTCGGCACTACGAGACGGCGTGCCGAATCGTATCGGGTTCGGACCTGTTGCTGACGATGCCTCGGAGGCGAGCGGAGGAGATCAACGGGGTGCTCGACGATGACCTGCACCTGTTGCCCATGCCGCTCGCGCTGCCGCGACTGGAGCTGCATCTGTACTGGCACCGCTCCGAGGACAGTGAGCCTCGGAGTCAGTGGTTGCGCTCGGAACTGCAGTCCCTGGCGAAGGTGCTGATGGGGCCGCGACGTGGCGCGTGATGGAAGTGAAGGTCACTTCAGTTCACGCAGTCCAGATTGCAGTCCGCGAGCTCGCCCCCGCAGTCGTTGAGACACAGGACGACCTCGAGCGGATCGGTCAGCGTGAGTTCACAGTCGACGGATGCCCTACAACCGCGCGGCGGTCGACTGGTCGGACCGGAACTTCGATGAGACGTACGTCCACACCTGGTGGCCGCGCGCGCTGCCCACGCTCATCATCAGCGGCGCCGAGGACCGCATCGTCCAGCAGACACCGTGGTCACAGGCCGCTTTCCAGGGACCGCACATCCTCCACAGGACCGTGGCAGGAGCCGCGCACTTCCCCTGGGTCGAGCGTCCGGAAGCCGTGGCCTCCGCGGTGGGTGAGCTTTCAGTGCGGATTGCGCCACGACCGTGAGCGCTTACCGAGCGACTGGAGGTATCCCTGGTCTCTGCGGGGACGCGAGCCCATGTTGTCGTCGATGCCTCAGTGGAATCAGGTGCTCCAGTGCGCACCAGGTGAAAGCGGACCATTCCGAGGTGTCTGCAAGATTGTCGGTCAATAGGCGTGTCCACCGTCTATGGGCTGCCTGCGTCCGACCCTCCTCCAGGTGTTGCTCAATCTCCTCAATACTTGGCAGCAACTTTTCCCGCACATGGCCCTGCGCGCGGTCCGCGAGTTCTTCGAGCCTCAGGATGATGATGGTTGCAGTGCCTTCGTCGGTCAGTCCTTGTGGCGTCCAGATCCAATCCCGCCTGTCGAAGCGCGTCTCCAGGGGAGTCCAGGTGATGTGGTCAAGGGGATCCTCTCCTCCTGCAGGATCGATGAGCAATGGGTGCTCTGCCGCTACGCTCACGAGCGGTTCTGGTGGGGGGATGGGCGCCGACGTTGGGGCGGCAGCGGACGCGGTTCCCTTTTTGAGCGGGAAGTAGTTCGCCTTGTGGCCCGCGTCGTTGCATCGGTTGCACGAGAACAGGAGGTTTGACCAGGTCCACGTCAGCCACCAATAGTGCCCTGGGTCAACCTGTCTTGTTTCGCCTGGCAAGTGTCTCCAGGCTCCATCTTTGGGGCGATAGTGTTCGACGGGAGAGCTGCTGAAGTCGGTCTTGCGTTCGCACCAGGCGCACTTCTCATTCTGTGCCTTGTACAGAGCCAGCTTCGTAGCACGGGAATTGTATCCGATGAGCTCATCGGAGAGGTGTGTCGACGGAGCGCCGTGAGAGTTGAATACTTGGGCGCTTGTCGCCAAGCGTCTCGTCGCTACGCGCTTCAAGCCGCTGGGCGCTTCTCCACGGAAGACGCGAATCATGCCGAGCCCCGGGATGACTCCTGCGCCGCCTCGATATCCGCGAGTGCCTTCTTTCCTTCCAGTGTACCGAGCCTGTGAATGAGCTCCTTGCGAATCTCTTTGCGCAACTCGCCCCGTTCCTTTCGCTGGGCGGGAGTAGGCGCCGGATGCACGCAGAGCACCTTGAACCTCCGGAGCTTCTCTCCGAGTGGATTGGGAGTTGTCCCTTCGAGCCCGAACCAGGTCCGGTACAACTCGCCCCCAGTCATGATTCGTGGATCGGGCTGATGCTCGACGTCTTGGATTCCGGGGCGGAATTGTCCGCCGTGAGCCCACCCTCCCTGGACGATGTTGCCAGTCTGCTCTTCGACCGTGAGCCGGACGACCTCGTGTGGTGCCAGTGACGATAGGACGATAGGCGAGTGGGTTGTCGCGATGAACTGGAGACGGGGGAAGACCCTACGGAGGCCGGGAATGAAGCGCGCTTGCCACGTGGGATGGAGATAGAGGTCGATCTCGTCAATCAGCACGAGCCCCTCCATTTCGTCCGTAGTGACCTCCGTCTGGGCTTCGAGCAGTACATGGCCAATCAAGTCCGCGATCCACGCGAACGTCGATTGATACCCATGGGAGAGCGCGATTCCCGCGATTGCTACCGGGTCCTGCCCCTTCGCCATGACTTGGTAGAAGCGGTCGCTCTCAATGAGCGCGGTGCTCGAACGAGCGCCCCCTTGTCCTCGCAACTCAAGACGCGCGAGCTCCGGGAAGAGATCTTCTCCTCCGAGTTTGACGGCCTGATTGAGCATCCGGCTGAAGCGTCGAGACGTCTCGCCCGGCCTGCGATTCTCCGTCCGGTCCTTCTCCAAGAAGTGGTTGGCGAAGCCCGTCGACGCGAGCTGCTGCTGGCGGAACAAGGGCTCAAGCCGCTCGATTGAGGGGCGCGCCAAGGTCGGAACCTTGGCCGCATCGGGGAGTGCTCGTGAAATGCCATAACCCGCGACGAACCACAGCGGAGCGTTCAGCGACCTGGCTTCCGCGAGCGGATCCTCCGGGCCCCCTTTCCTCAAGGTCGAGCCGTAGTTGGAGCCTGCGTCCAAGGAGGTCACGCCAGGAGGCAGGTGCACCCATGAGAAGAGGTCCCACTCCGGTGGCTTGGCCGACAGGCGGGGATGAACTGCTTTGCCTCCCCTTCGAGATTGAGGGCCAAACGTAAACGTCGCCTCGATGGACATGGAGTCTTCGCCACGCCGATCGCGCAGATGTTTCACTGCCGGGCCCGCGAGGCCACTGACTTCCTTGAATCCCGCGGCGGCGAGCGCAATGGCCTGCAACAGCGTCGTCTTCGCTGTTCCATTCTCGCCAATCATGACCGTCCACATGCGCGGCGCCCCGCGATGCGTGAAGTCGAGATCAAAGGCCGCGAGTCGTTTCAGATGCTCGACCTTGAGGTGGCGGATGTACATGGTCAGAAGCTCACATGTCGTAGGTGAGTGCTGCAAGCAGAGGCGGACTCACACCTCGATATCGAACGCGAGCGACAGCCGCTCCTCGGGCTGCACGTGCAGCAGCCCCTCGCCCGTCGCGAGCGCACCCGCCGCGGCGGTCCATGGCTCCACGCAGACGAAGTCCTTCCCCTTCAGCGTCCACACCACCATCACCTTGAACTCAGGGCTCCACGACAGGTGGATGGGGCGCAGCCCCGGCCCACGCGACAGCCGGGTCTCCTGCTTCGAGTGGTCCCTCAGGTGCAGGTCCACCTCGTCCGCCGTCAAATCCCACCCGGTGAACGGCACCTCGCGCTTGGTCCGGTTGTCCCAGCCGTGCGTCGCGTCCGTCTCCACCGTCGTCACCGACTTCACCCCATCCGGCACCCGGAAGTACGGATGGAAACCCAGATGCACCGGCAAGGGCTCCATGCCAGGGTTCTGGAGGTCGAAGTCGATGGTCAGCCTCCGCCCCACCAGCGAGAACGTGAGCTGCGCATCGAACTCCCACGGATAGACACGCAGCGTCTCCGCGTTGGACTTCAACCCCAGCACCAACAACGAGTCCTCCGCCTGCCGCACCGCCCACGCCAGCTTCCGGGCGAAACCGTGCTGCGACAGGCTGAAGGACTTACCATGCGCCGGATACGTGTCCCCCGGCAGCGGACCCGCGTTGGGGAACAGCACGGGGATTCCCCCGCGCACGTTCTTCGTCGGGTCCGCCACGGTGGCTTCATCCAGGTAGAGGATGTCCTCGTCCCCCACCTTGAAGCTCGTCACGAGCGCGCCGCGTGAAGGGATGACCTCCACGCAGCAGTCGTCACCCTTCAGCGAATACGTCTCCAGCCCCGCGATGCCCGGGAATGCTCGGCTCATGCGAGCCTAGATACCCCCATCGTGGGGGTCGCTGTCCATGAACGGATACGGCACCTTCGTCGGCGGAGCGAAGTTCTCCTTCACCGTCCGAGGACTCGTCCAGCGGATGAGGTTGAGCAGCGAGCCCGCCTTGTCGTTCGTCCCCGACGCACGCGAGCCACCGAAGGGCTGCTGTCCCACCACCGCGCCCGTGGGCTTGTCGTTGATGTAGATGTTACCCGCCGCGTGCCGCAGCTCGCTCATCGCCGTGTCGATGGCCTTCCGGTCCCGCCCGAAGATGGCCCCCGTCAGCGCGTACGTCGCGCTCTGGTCCACCTCGCGCAGCGTCTCCACGTACTTCCCATCCGGATACACGTGCACGCCCACCAGCGGCGCGAAGACCTCCTCGCGCATGATGCGGTGACGCGGGTCCTGCAACTGCACCAGCGTGGGCTTCACGAACCAGCCCTCCTTCCGGTCCGTCTCGCCACCCGCGACGATGCTCGCGTCCTTGTCCTGCTTCGCCAGCTCGATGTACGAGGAGACCTTCTTGAAGGACTTCTCGTCGATGACCGCGCCCATGAAGTTGCGGAAGTCCGTCACGTCACCCATGCGGATGTCGCCGATGAGCGCCTGCAGCCGGGGCTTGAGCTTCGTCCACAGCGACTCCGGCACGTACACGCGGCTGGCCGCCGAGCACTTCTGGCCCTGGTACTCGTAGCCACCGCGCACGATGGCCACCGCGAGCGCCTCCACGTCGTCCGCCGCGGACGCGTGCGCCACGATGAAGTCCTTGCCGCCCGTCTCACCCACCAGCCGGGGGTACTGCTTGTACTTGCCGATGTTCTCTCCCACCGTCTTCCACATGGTGTTGAACGTCGGCGTGGAGCCGGTGAAGTGGATGCCGCCCAGATGGGGGCTGGCCAGCGTCGGGTTGCCCACCGTGGGCCCGTCGCCGTTGAGCATGTTGATGACGCCGTCGGGCAGGCCCGCCTCGCGCAGCATCTCCATGAAGTACCAGGCGCTCAGCGCCGACGTGGACGACGGCTTGAACAGCACCACGTTGCCCATCAGCGCGGGCGCGGTGCACAGGTTCATCGCGATGGACGTGAAGTTGAACGGCGCCACCGCGAACACGAACCCGTCCAGCGGGCGGTAGTCCAGCATGTTCCACGTCTGCGGCGAGGACTCCGGCTGGATGGCCAGAATCTGCTCGGCGAAGTGGACGTTGTAGCGCAGGAAGTCGATGGCCTCGCACGCGGCGTCGATCTCCGCCTGGTGGGCCGTCTTCGACTGACCCAGCATGGTGGACGCGTTGATGATGGGCCGGTAGCGCGTGGCGAGCAGCTCGGCTGCGCGCAGGAAGATGGCCGCGCGCGACGAGAACGACATCCGCGCCCAGTCCTCCTTCACCGCGAGGCCCGCCTGGATGGCCTGCTCCACGTGGCTCGCGTCGGCCTCGTGCAGGGTGGCCAGCACGTGCGAGTGCCGGTGGGGCATGCGCACCGTGTCCGTCTTGCCGCTGCGCACCTGCTTGCCGCCGATGATGAGCGGGATGTCGATCTGCTCGCCGCTCATGCGCTTGAGCGTCGCCTGCAGCTCGAGGCGCTCGGGCGAACCGGGCGAGTAGGGGAGGATGGGCTCGTTGCGGGGAGCCGGGACGCGGGGGAAGGCGTTGATCACGCGAATGACCTCGGGACGGAGCGAAAAGGGCGGGGAGCATAACCAACCGGCTCCTCCGGGGAAGCGTCGAAGCGGGCCGTCGTCCGCGCCCGGACACCCGCTGTCAACCCCTGACGCGCCCGGCTATTTCCCTCCGGAGCCCCTCGTCAGCCCACACCCGGGGAGGGGGGCACATTGACCGGGCGACATAGCGCGCGGTTACGATGGAGGCATGCGCATCCCGCCTCCGAGCCCCGCGATGCCGCCTCCTCCCGGCCTCTCCGCCCTGGAGGACGCGCTCCGCAGGGACCTGGAGAGGCTGGAGTACCCGAAGCGCTCCTGGGTACTCCCGCGACACACCCGTGACGGCAAGGCCGTGCTGGATGTGCTCATCATCGGAGGCGGGCAGAGCGGCCTCACCGCCGCCTTCGGGCTCTTGCGCGAGAAGGTGACGAACCTGCTCGTGGTGGACGACGGCGAGCAGGACCTCGCGGGACCGTGGAAGACCTTCGCGCGCATGCACACGCTGCGCACGCCCAAGCACCTCACCGGGCCGGACCACAACCTGCCCAACCTCAGCTTCCAGTCCTGGTTCGAGGCCCAGTACGGCGAGGCCGCCTGGGCGTCGCTGGAGCGCATCCCCAAGGAGCTGTGGGCGGACTTCCTCGGCTGGTACCGGCGCACGCTGACCATCCCCGTGCGCTGCCGCTCGCGCGCCGGAGCGCTGACCTGGAGCGCCGAGGATGACTGCTTCCACGTGCCCATCGAGGACCTGCGCACCGGCGCCACCGAGGTCCTCTTCGCGCGCAAGGTGGTGCTCGCCACGGGCATCGACGGCTCGGGGCGCTGGGAAATCCCATCCATCGTGGCGAACCTGCCGCGCGAGCTGTACGCGCAGACGCGCGAGGACATCGACTTCGAGGCGCTGCGTGGCCGCAAGGTGGGCGTGCTCGGCGCGGGGGCGTCCGCGTTCGACAACGCCTCCGTCGCGCTGGAGCACGGCGCGGGCGAGGTGCACCTGTTCTACCGGCGCAAGTCGCTGCCGTGCATCAACCCGTACCGCTGGGCGGAGTTCGTCGGCTTCCTCAAGCACCACGCGGACCTGCCGGACGCGGACAAGTGGCGCTTCATCCACCGCATCTTCGAGATGGGGCAGCTGCCCCCGGCGGACACGTACCGCCGCGCGTGCGCCTTCCCCCAGTTCCACCTGCACGCCCAGAGCCCGTGGCTGGACGCCGAGGTGGTGGACGGACAGGCCCGCATCACCACCCCGCGGGGGAAGTACACCTTCGACAAGCTCATCGTCGGCAGCGGCACGGTGACGGACCTGTCGCTGCGGCCGGAGCTGGCGAACGTGCACGCGGACATCGCGCTCTGGAAGGACCGCTTCACGCCGCCCGAGGGCCAGTCGCACGCGGACCTGCTGCGCCACCCGTACCTGGGGCCGGGCTTCGAGCTCCAGGAGAAGCACCCGGGCCGCGCGCCGCACCTCCGCTCCATCTTCAACTACACCTTCGGGTGCCTGCTCTCGCTGGGCTTCGGCGGGGCGAGCATCTCCGGCATGAAGTACAGCCTGCCCAAGCTGACGGCGGGCGTGACGCGGCAGCTCTACCTGGATGACCGGGATGCGTTCTTCCGCTCCCTGGAATGCTTCGACGAGAGGGAATTCGAGCCATGAGCAGGGGTGAGTTCGGGCTGCGCAGCCGCCGGGTGCTGGCGGGTGGTGGGCTGCGCGACGCGGTGGTGGTGGTGAAGGACGGCCGCGTGGAGAAGGTGGCCGGGTCCTCCGAGGCGCTCGGCGCGCTGTCGGTGATGGATGTGGGCCATCACGTGGTGATGCCCGGCGTGGTGGACTGCCACGCGCACATCAACGAGCCCGGCCGCACCGAGTGGGAGGGCTTCGAGACCGCCACGCGCGCGGCGGCGGCCGGAGGCATCACCACCGTGGTGGACATGCCGCTCAACTCGCTGCCGCCCACCACCACGCTCGACGCGCTGAAGCTCAAGGCGGACGCGGCCCGGGGCTCAAGCCAGGTGGACCATGGCTTCTGGGGCGGCGTGATTCCCGGCAACGCGGGCGAGCTGGAGGCGCTCATCGACGCGGGCATCGCGGGCTTCAAGTGCTTCCTGTGCCCCTCCGGCGTGGATGAGTTCCCTCCCGCGGACCGCGCGGTGCTCGACGTGGCCATGCCGATTCTCGCGCGGCGCGGTGTGCCGCTCATCGTGCACGCGGAGCTGGAGTCACCGCTCCCGGAGGTCCGCGCAGAGGGGGCTCGCACGTACCGCGCCTATCTCGAGTCCCGGCCGCGAAGCTGGGAGCAGGACGCCATCCGGATGATGATGGAGCTGGCGCGAAAGCACCGCTGCCGCGTGCACATCGTCCACCTGTCCTCGGCGGACGCGCTGCCGCTGCTCATCGATGCGCGGCGTGAGGGGTTGGACGTGTCGGTGGAGACGTGTCCGCACTACCTGAGCTTCACCGCCGAGGAGATTGAGGACGGCGCGACCCACTTCAAGTGCGCGCCGCCCATCCGCGAGGCGGAGAACCGCGAGCGCCTTTGGGAGGGGCTGGCGCGCGGGGACATCGAGCTGGTGGTGTCGGACCACTCGCCCTGCACGCCCGCGCTCAAGCTGCTGGAGCGCGGCGACTTCGGCGCGGCATGGGGCGGCATCGCGTCGCTGCAGCTCAGCCTGTCGGCGGTGTGGACCGAGGCGCGCAGGCGAGGCCACGGTCTGCAGTCGCTCGTGCGCTGGATGTGCGAGGCGCCGGCCCGACTGGTGGGCCTGAGCGGTACGAAGGGCTCGCTCGTGCCGGGCGCGGACGCGGACCTCGTGGTGTTCGACCCCGAGGCCACCTTCACCGTCGAGCCGTCACGGCTCCAGCACCGTCATCCCCTGACGCCGTACGCGGGCAGGACGCTCGCGGGCGTGGTGGAGCGCACGCTGCTGCGCGGAGAGACCATCTACGAGCGCGGGCAGCCCTTCCCGCGTCCCACGGGAAGCTGGGTGCGCCGGCCGTCCTCGGCGCGCATCGCCGCCTGAACTGATTCCATCGGGAGAACACACGAAAATGCATGCACCCGAAGAGGGGAAGCTGCGCGTCGGCTTCACGGAGCTCATCGACCTGGCCGCGGAGAAGGTCGGCGGACAGGCCCTGCTGGCCAGTGACGAGTTCTTCGCCGGCAAGGAGAACCTGCTCAAGTCCGGCCGAGGCGTCTTCATCCCGGACAAGTACACCGAGCAGGGCAAGTGGATGGACGGCTGGGAGTCGCGCCGCAAGCGCGTGCCCGGCCACGACTGGTGCATCCTGAAGCTCGGCCTGCCCGGCGTGATTCGCGGCGTGGACATCGACACGAACCACTTCCTGGGCAACTTCCCCGAGTACGCCTCGGTGGACGCGCTGGAGGTCGAGGGCTCGCCGTCGCCCGAGTCGCTGGTGGACGCGGCGTGGACGCGCATCCTCCCGCAGCTCAAGCTGCAGGGCGGCACGCGCAACCTCTTCGCCATCGCCGATGAGCGGCGCTGGACGCACCTGCGCCTCAACATCTACCCGGACGGCGGTGTGGCGCGCTTCCGCGTGCACGGCGAGGTGCGGCCGGACCTGGCGCGGCTGACGCGCGAGAAGGGCGCGGTGGACCTGGCGGCGGCGGAGAACGGCGGCACGGTGGTGGCGTGCAACGACGCGTTCTTCGGCACCAAGGACAACCTCATCCTGCCCGGCCGCGCGGCCAACATGGGCGAGGGCTGGGAGACGCGCCGCAAGCGCCTGCTGCCGGGCTTCGACTGGATTGTGGTGAAGCTGGCGGTGCCCGGCACCATCGAGCGCGTGGAGGTGGACACCGCCTTCTACAAGGGAAACTTCCCGGAGAGCGCGTCCCTCGAGGGACTCTACCTGCGCGAGCCGCTGGTGGACTTCGCCAACGCGCACGACCTGGCGTGGACGGAGCTGCTGCCGCGCACGAAGCTCCAGGCGGACCACCGTCACCACTTCGAGCCCGAGCTGAAGGCGAAGGGGCCCTTCACCCACGTGCGCCTGAAGATCTTCCCCGACGGCGGGGTCAGCCGGCTGCTCGTCCACGGGCGTCCGGCGTGAGCGCGCTCGAGCGACTCAACACGCTGCCCACCGACGAGGCCCGCGCGGAGCTGACGCGCTGCTGCGGCGCCTCGCGTTGGGCGGAGGCGATGACGAAGGCGCGGCCCTTCCGTGACGCCGAGCACCTGTTCTCCGAGGCCTCCCAGCAGTGGAGCCGCACGGGTCCGGAGGACTGGCGAGAGGCCTTCACGCACCACCCGCGCATCGGCGACGTGGCCTCGCTGCGCGCGAAGTTCGCCGCCACCGCGAGCTGGTCCTCGCAGGAGCAGGGTGGGGTGAGCGGCGCGGGTGAGGAGGTGCTCCAGGGCCTGGCCGACGGCAACCAGGCCTACGAGGAGCGCTTCGGCTTCATCTTCCTCGTGTGCGCGACGGGCAAGAGCGCCCAGGAGATGCTCGGCCTGCTGCGTGCGCGCCTGGGCAACGCCCCGGACGAGGAGCTGCGCATCGCCGCCGGTGAGCAGGCGAAAATCACCCGCATCCGATTGGAGAAGCTGCTGGCGTCATGAGCACCCTGTCCACCCATGTCCTCGACACGCACCGCGGCCGCCCGGCCTCCGGTGTTCCCATCACCCTGGAGCTGCAGGGGGCCCACGGCGACTGGAAGGAGCTGGCCCGGGGCGTCACCAACGACGACGGCCGCGTGCGCGACTTCCTGCCCGCGGGCGCTCGCGTGGAGACAGGCGTCTACCGGATGTCCTTCGACACGGGCGCGTACTTCCGCTCGCTCGGTGTGAAGGGCTTCTACCCGTCGGTGTCCGTCGTCTTCGAGCTGGCGGCGCCCGACGAGCACTACCACGTGCCGTTGTTGCTCAGCCCCTTCGGCTACTCCACCTACCGGGGGAGCTGACCTCAGGCCTTGGTGACGACCTGCGCGGTGGGGGCCGCCGCCGACACGGGCGCGCTCCCCCGCCGCAGCAGCGCGTGGATTTCGGCGATGAGCAGCGCGGGCTTCACGGGCTTGACCAGGTAGGCATCCGGCACGGGCAGGCTCGCGTCGCTGTCCGAGCGGGGCGCGAAGCCGCTGACGAAGACGACGGGGATGTGCTGGAGCGAGGGCTCCTGACGGAAGCGGCGGCACAGCTCGTACCCGTCCATGCCCTCCATGTTCACGTCGGACAGGAGCAGGTCCGGCGGCTGGGCCAGGGCCTTCTCCAGGCCCTCCTCGCCGCTCGACGCCGCCGTGCAGTCGAAGTCCCCGGACAACAGCAGGCGCAGTGTCTCGCGCATCGTCCACGAGTTCTCGACGATGAGGACCTTGGGCTTCACGGTGCTCGGGCTCCTCCGGTGCCGGCGGCGCGCCGTGCGGCGACGACCGTCCGAAACCACGAGCATCACCGCACCACGCCCGCCGTCGCAAGGGGTCTGCCCCCACCCCTGGACAGAGGTACAAGGCCGAGCGGGCGTGGGGGGCCTACTCCTCGGGCGGGGGATTCTCCAGGCCGCGCCGGGACACCTCGGAGTCGGGCTCCTCGTCGCCGCGGGCCTCGCGCTCGGGGACCTGCTCGTTTGTCCACCCCTCCCCGCGCTCCACCCGGGCCTCCCAGTCCGTGTCGCGCGTGGGGTCCACGTCCCCGGCGCCTTCGTCCGCGAGCCGACGGCTCACGTCGCGCGCGCCCTCATCCTGCGCGTCCTCCACCTCGCCGCGATTCCTCGGCTGGAAGTCCCCGCGCGTCGGCCGCGTGTCGTTGGGTCCTCGAGGAGTGCCCGCCATGTTGCACCTGCCTGGGTGTGGGTGTCGCCTGCCCGACTCAACCTCCGAAGTGCCGATGCGCGGGACAAGTGCTGGCGGATATCAGGCCGCCTGCCTGGGCGGTGGGGGGCAGGGGTTTCTTCCGTGTCGTCGGAGCGTGTCCGATACATGGAAACGTGATATTCCATCGACTTCTGGATTCTGCCGACCTTCCGGTCCCGCCTTCGTGAGCGACGAAGAGAAGACAACCGTCCTGGACGAGCGCAGTCGTCCTCCGAGCAGCACGTGGGGGGGAGCGCATCCGCACGCCCGTCACCCTGCCGGGGGACGCCGCGGGCGTGCGACGCTCGTTGGAGCTCGGAATGGTGGTGACGGGCCGCTACCGGGTGGAGGGCCTGCTGGGCGAGGGCGGCATGGGCCGCATCTGGCTGGCGGAGGACCTGCACGAGCGGCGCAAGGTCGCGCTCAAGGAGATGCAGGTCCCCGCGGGGCTGACGGCGGCGAAGACGGAGGAGCTGGTGCTGATGTTCCGGCACGAGTTCTTCGCGATGAAGAAGCTGCAGCACCCCGGCACGCTGAAGGTGTTCGACTGGGGGATGACGGAGGCCGGCAACCGCTTCATCACCATGGAGGTGGTGGACGGGCAGGACCTGAGCACCCTGGCGCGCGAGTCCCCGCTGGACACGCGCACGCTGTACCGGGTGCTCCTCCAGATGGCGCAGGTGCTGGCGTTCATCCACTCGCGCCTGTACGTGCACTGCGACATCAAGGCGAGCAACGTGCGCATCACCCGCTCCGGCGCGGTGAAGCTGATGGACTTCGGGGTGATGCATCAGCTGGGCACCCCGAGCCCCGGCAAGCTCAAGGGCACGCTGGAGTACCTGGCCCCCGAGTGGCAGCGCGGCGCGAGCATCGACGGGCGCGCCGACCTCTACTCGCTGGGCGTCATGGCGTACTACCTGGTGACGGGGAAGCTGCCCTTCAAGCGCAACACGCCCGCGGCGCTGCTCGCCGAGCACCTGACGCGGCCGCCGCCCAAGCCGTCCTCGCTGGGGCCGGTGGACCCGCAGCTGGAGGAGATCATCCTCCTCTTGTTGGCGAAGGACCCGCGCGAGCGCTTCCAGGACGCCGCGGAGCTGATGGAGGCGTTGTGCCACGCCAGCGGCGAGCCGATGCCGGAGGAGCCGCTGTCGGCGCGCTCCAGCTACCTGCACGTGCCGGAGGTGGTGGGGCGCGCGGCGGAGCTGGAGTCGCTGATGAACGGCCTGGCGGAGGCGGACTGGGGCCAGTCGCGCGCGGTGCTGCTGGGCGCTCCGGCGGGCGTGGGCAAGACGCGGCTTCTGCAGGAGTTCGAGCTGCAGGCGAAGCTGGCGGAGCTGCCGTTCGGCCGGGGGCAGTGCCGCGCGGAGGGGCAGGCGCCGCTGACGCCCATCGCGCAGGCGCTGCGCGCGCTGATTCCGCACACGCCCACGGAGGTGATGGAGCGGCTGTCGCCGAGGCTCGCGAGGCTCCTGCCCGCGATGTCGGCGGAGGGCTCGGGCGTCGCGCAGGTGCCGGGCGAGGAGAAGCTGGGGTTCTTCGGCGCGCTGGCGGAGTGGGTGCAGGGGCTGGGCAAGCGGATGACGTTCGTCCTGTGCTTCGAGGACCTGCACTGGGCGGACACCGCGTCGCTGGAGGTGCTCAACGTGCTCATCCGCGCGCTGCACGGCACGCGCGGCATGGTGGTGTGCACGTTCCGCTCGGGGGAGCTGAGCCGGCTGAGCCTGGCGTTCCAGACGGTGGACGAGAAGCTCACCTGGCGCATGGATTTGGAGCCGCTGGCGGCCGAGCACGTGGGCACGCTGGTGGGGCTGGCGCTGCCGGGCCTGGAGGTGCCGGAGAGCTTCGTCGCGCGGCTGCACGAGACGACGGGGGGCAACGCGTTCTTCGCCACGGAGTGTCTGCGCGCGCTGGTGGAGGAGGGCGCGCTGACGCGCGTGGGTGGACGCTGGACGGCGGAGGAGGGGCTGGACACGCGGCCCCTGCCCGCGAGCATCCAGGCGGCGGTGCTGGAGCGACTGTCCTCCGCGCCGGTGGAGCAGGTGTCGCTCTTGAGGCGTCTGGCGCCGGCGGGGCGCAGCCTGGAGCTGCCCATGGTGCGGGCGCTGGCGGACCTGCCGGAGTCGGAGCTGTTCGCGGTGCTGGATGGAATCGTGGAGCGGCAGTTCCTCCAGGAGGAGGAGGGCCGGTACGTCTTCACGCACGACACCGTGCACCAGGCCGTCTACGACAGCATGTCGGAGGACGAGCGGCGCGCGGCGCACGCGCGGGTGGCGCTGGCGCTGCAGACGCTCTACTCGCAGCGGCCGGACCTGACGCGCACGGTGGGGTGGCATTATCTGCGCTCGTCGGAGCCCGAGCTGGCGATCGGTCCGTTGCTCGACGCGGGGCGCGCGGCGATGGAGGCGCAGGCGCTGCTGGAGGCGACGCTGCTGTTGAAGGAGGCCTCCACGCTGCTGGAGTCCGCGCCGGACTTCCCGGGACGTGACCGGTTGCTGTTGCGTATCTGGGTGACGCTGGTGGAGGTGGGCTACGCGAGTGACCCGCCCAGCTCGCTGGCCTTCGCGGAGAAGCTCTTCGCGCACTGGGCGTCGACGGTGGACCTGGAGGAGGGGCGGCGGGTCGCGCTCGCGCAGCTCGACGGGGCGTGCTCGGCGCCCGAGGACGAGCGGCCGGCACGCCTGAGGGAATTGTTCCGCGAGCGCGAGGCGGACGCGCAGGTGGCGCCGGCGGACATCTTCTGGAAGCAGGCGGAGCTGCGCATCCTCCAGGCGATGGCGCTGGCCATCGTCGGGCGCACGAAGGATTTGGACGCGTTGCTGGAGCGGGTGCGGCGCGAGCAGCCGGAGGTGTCGCCGTACCGGGCCGCGACGTTGTTGGCGCCGGCGGTGCTCAGCGCGTACACGGGCCGCTCGGCGGGGGTGGTGGAGGCGCAGTTCGAGCAGCTCACGCGGCTGCGCGGGCTGCGCGAGGTGATGGGCCGGCTGCCTCGGCGCCTGGCGTGGGCGTTGGGGATGGGCGGCTACATGATGAACATGAACCTGGCGCTGCGCGGCGAGCCGCTGGACGCGCAGGCGACGCGGGATGGCTACGCGGTGGCGGAGGCGCACGGCTTCACGGACGTGCGGGCCTTCCACCTGTTCACGGTGGTGACGCGCGCGGCGTTCACGGGGGATGCGGCGGCCTTCGTGCCGGCGTTCACGGAGAAGAGTGACCTGGTGCGCCGGCTGGGCAACCCCCGGTTGATGGAGCGCAACCTGGCCATCTTCACGCCGCCCTACTACCTGGAGCGCGGCGAGCACGAGCACGTGGCGGCGGTGGTGGCGCGCGGCGAGGCGCTGGCGCGGGTGCTGCCGGAGGACCGCTGGTTGCAGTGCCACGTGCAGACGTACCAGGCGTGCCGGGATGTGCTGTTCGAGGACGCGGCGGCGGTGCGCCAGTCGCTGCCCCGGGCGCTGGCGGCGGCGCGTGAGAGTGGCCTCCGGATGGAGACGCTCTTGCGTGTCTACCAGTCGCGCTTCGAGCGCGAGCAGGGCCACCTGGAGGCGGCGCGCGAGGCGGCGCAGACGGCGCTGTCGCGGTCGATGGACCCGGTGCTGGCGAATCCCTGGGACGAGGTGCTGGCGCGCCGGGCGATGGCCGCGCTGCTGCCGGGCGAGGACGGGCTGACGCACCTCAAGCGCGCGCTCGCGCTGGCGGAGCTGACGGGCAACGTGTTGCAGGTGGGGCACGTGCGCCTGGCGCTCGCGGAGCGGGCGATGACGATGGACGCGGCGGTGGCGGAGCTGACGGCGGCGGAGACGGCCTTCACCGAGGCGCGGGCGTCGAACCTGCTGGCCCAGGCGACGTCGCTGCGTGGCGCGCTCCAGCGCAGCGCGGAGTCCCGACGGAGCGCTTGAGACGGCTCGCGTGAAGTGACCGCATCATGGACGGAACGCTCCGGCAACGTGCGGGCGCGCGAGCCCACGTGAAACGCAGCACCGTTGAGGGAGCACTGCGCGCTCTGGCAACGCACGGGACGCGATGCTCTCTTGGAGGGGTGTGGTGCCGCGCTGCGCGGGAGCCGGAAGGTACGCCGCCTCACGTCACGCGCAGGTGTCACGGCGAACAGCCGGCGCCAGGAGGGTAGAGTGCGCGGCATGGCCCTCCCGCCCCTGCGCTTCTGTTTCGACTATCTCTCCCCCTACGCCTACCTCGCGTGGACGCGCATGCCCGCCATCGCCGCGCGCCATGGCCGCGTGCTGGAGCCCGTCCCCGTGCTGCTCGCGGGCGTGCTCAACGCTACCGGCAACATCGGCCCCGCCGAGGTCCCCGCCAAGCGCGGCTATATCTTCAAGCACACCTTCCGCATCGCCCACGAGCTGGGCGTGCCCTTCGGCCCTCCTCCCTCGCATCCCTTCGTCCCGTTGCTCCCGTTGCGCGTGACGGCCGCCGTGGATGACCTGGAGGCCCGCGCCCGGCTGGTGTCGGCCCTCTACGCGGAGGCCTGGGGCGGCGGGAAGGGCGTGGAGTCGCCCGAGCAGGTCACCGTGGCCCTCCGCGCCGCGGGCCTGGATGCCCCCGCGCTGCTCGAGGCCGCCGGCAGCCAGGACATCAAGGACCGCCTGCGCCGCAACACCGAGGAGGCCATCGCCGCGGGCGCCTTCGGCGTGCCCACCGTGCTCGTGGGCGACGAGCTGTTCTTCGGCGTCGACTCGCTGGGCCACCTGGAGCGCTTCCTCGAGGGCAAGGATCCGCTCAAGGGCGTCGACCTGGAGCGCTGGCGCTCCCTGCCGTCGACCGCCTCCCGACGCTGAACGCGGGTGGTGCGAAAGCACCTGGAGTTTGGGCTAGGGTGCCCCGCTGGCCCAAGCCCCAGGGGCGGGCCACGTCTCCAGGTGCTCACCGAATGAACGTCCTCGCCGAGCTGGGCATCGTCGTCGCGGGTCTCGTGCTCGCCATCGTCCTCCTGGCGCTCAACTTCTGGCGCGCCGTGCTGTTCCTCTTCCCTCACACGGTCCGCGTGGAGCCCGAGGCGCCCGCCGACCAGATGGACCTGCCCCTGGAGCTGGCGCAGGTCTCCATCCACCTGCAGGCCCTGGGCTTCGTGGCGCTCGGCAGCCACGAGGAGAAGCCGCCTCTCCAGAAGGCCATGCGCTCCTACGACTGGGCCCACCCCACCGAGCGCGTCTTCGCCACCGTGTACCAGACGGCGGACGGCGAGCCCCGCCTCTACTTCCTCACCCCCCTGGCTCCGGAAGGCTTCGTCATCACCGCCGGTTATCGCCGGCCCGCGCTCGACGTGCCCGGCGTCTACCGGAGCGGTTCACTGGCGGACGCTCCGCCCGAACGCCTGCTGCGCGCCCACCTGCGCCGCATGGAGGGCCTGACGCCCGCCAGCGACTTCTCGTGGGAAGGTCGGGTGGAGGCCGGACGTTCCTGGTATCGCGGGCTCGGCCGGAAGGAGATCCGCCGGCAGAACCTGCAAGGGCTGTTGTGGACGGTGATGGCGCTTGCCATCGTCGCCAGCGCCTTCCTGGGACGGCGCGCGGCCTGAAACCCCGCCAGGACCATCACTGCGCGCGTGCACCGCGCGCCCCTTGGGAGTAGGTAGACGAGCACCATGAAGAGCGTGTCCAAGACCGAGGAAATCTTCTTTCTTTCCGGCAAGCGCACCCCGTTCGGCACCTATGGCGGCAGCCTGAAGGACCTGAGCGCCACCGACCTGGCCGTGGAGTCCGCGAAGGCCGCTTTCGCCCAGTCGAAGGTGTCCCCGGAGCTGGTGCAGCACGTCGTGTACGGCAACGTGGTGCAGACGAGCGCGGATGCCATCTACCTGCCCCGCCACGTGGGCCTGAAGACGGGCGTGCCCGTCCCCGTGCCGGCCCTGGGGGTCAACCGCCTGTGCGGCTCCGGGTTCCAGGCGTTCGTCACCGCGGCGGAGCTGATGCTCACCGAGCAGGCGAGCTGCGTGCTGGCCGGCGGCACCGAGTCCATGAGCCAGGCGCCCCACGTCATCCGCGGCGCGCGCTGGGGCCTGCCGCTGGGCAAGGGCAGCCTGGAGGACATGCTGTGGACGGCGCTGACGGACAGCTACACCGGCCAGCCCATGGCGCTCACCGCCGAGCAGCTCGCGGTGGACTACGCGCTCACCCAGGACCAGGTGGACGAGTACGCGGTGCTCACGCAGAAGCGCTTCGCCGCCGCGCAGGAGGCGGGCCGCTTCCAGGATGAAATCGCGCCCATCACCCTCAAGGGGAAGAAGGGCGACGTCGTCGTCTCCAGGGACGAGCACAACCGCCCGGAGACCACGGTGGAGGGCCTGCGCAAGCTGCCCAAGGTCTTCAAGAAGGACGGCGTGGTGCACGCGGGCGCGGCCAGCGGCATCTGCGACGGCGCCGGCAGCATGGTGATGGCGACGGGCAGCTTCGTGCAGAAGCACGGCCTGAAGCCCATCGCCCGGCTGGTGAACTGGGGCGTGTCCGGGTGTGACCCGAAGGTGATGGGCATCGGCCCGGCGCCCGCCATCCGCCAATTGCTGGAGCGCGCGCAGGCGAAGCTCTCCGATGTGGACCTGTTCGAGGTGAACGAGGCCTTCGCGCCCCAGTACCTGGCGGTGGAGAAGGAGCTGGGGCTGCCGCGCGAGCAGACCAACGTCAACGGCGGCGCCATCGCGGTGGGCCACCCGCTGGGCGCGTCCGGCGCGCGCATCACCACGACGCTCGTCTATGAGCTCAAGCGTCGCGGTGGACGCTATGGTATCGGCTCCGCCTGCATCGGGGGCGGCCAGGGCATCGCCGTGTTGGTCGAGGCGCTCTGATGCCCGAACACGACTTCCAACCGGGACGCGAGATGACGAACGAGGTGGATGCGAAGACGGCCCGCGAGCGGGCCAAGGCCATCGCCGAGCAGCGTCGGGCGGAGCGCCGCAACCGCAAGCGCAAGTGCGTCGTGTGCGGCGTGGAGGAGAGCGACAAGACGCCCCTCACCGCCCACCCGGAGGGCATCGGCCCGGCCTGCAAGGACGAGGTCTCCTGCCAGAATCGCCGGGCCGCCGCCTCCCGCCCGTGACGCGCCGCCGGGCCTCGTGTGGGCACCCCCCCCGCGCGAGGTCCTGGCCCGCAGGGAACCGCGGATGTCGGCTGCGTGACGGTGGGCGCGGTGGCTCCACGCGGGGTCGGGGTGGGGCGGCCAGGACCGCTCAAGGCCGGTAAATCGGGCCCGTTTCTTGATAGCGGAATCGTCTCGGGGTAAACGTCCAGAATCTCAGCTTGAGACGAGGGTCGGAATGGGCGTTACGAGCTTCACGGGAGTCAAGGTGTTCTCCACCACGCTCGCGCGTGATCGCGAGAACATGGGTGAGAACATCACCAAGTGGCTCAAGGAGAATCTGGTCAACATCGAGGTGGTGGACAAGGTGGTGACCCAGTCCTCGGACAAGGAGTTCCACTGTCTGACCATCACGATTTTCTACCGCGCGAAGACGGCCTGATTCGGCGGTTCTCGACGCTGGACGTCGACGTACGAGGGCGCTCTCCCGGGACCGGGTGGGGCGCCCTTCGTCGTTTGGGGTTGCGAAGCAGGCGGGGTTCCACCACCTTTGGTCGACTTGTCGAGTCCGTAGTGGAGGAATGAATGCGACCGATGCGCAGCTTCGGCGGCCGGGGTGGCGGTGGTGGGTTCCCCGGCCTGGAGACCACGGCGTCCAAGCTGGCGGTGGGCCTGGTGGCGGGCTCCGTGCTCTTCCTGGTGCTGCGCTACCAGGGCGCGGGCAACAGCCTGCTCCTGCTGCTGTCGCCGAACACCGTCTTCGGCAACCTGTTCCTCTGGCAGCCCTTCACCTACGCCTTCATCGAGAGCGAGCCGTTCAGCATCCTCTTCGGCGCGCTGCTCCTGTGGTCCATCGGCGGGTGGCTGGAGAGCTACTGGGGCTCGAAGCGGCTGTTGATGGTGGCGGTGGGCTGCACGGCGCTCGCCGGCTTCGTGCTGGGCGTGGTGGGGCTCTTCATGCCGCTGCCGGCGGGCTACCAGGGCGGCTGGGTGATGGGCTCGGTGCTGTGGGTCGCCTACGGCCTGGTCATCGGCAAGGGGCAGACGAACTTCTGGGGCATCCCCCTGTCGGGCAACGCGTTCGCCGGCATCGGCGCGGGCTTCGTGGTGCTGCGCGTGCTGACGGCGGGCTTCTTGAGCCAGCTGCCGCACGTCGTCGCGCTGCTGCTGGTGTTCGCCTACGTCAAGGGCGCCAGCCCCAAGCGGTTCATGCTGCAGCTGCAGCACTGGCGGCTGCAGCGACAGCTCAAGGACCGCTCCAAGCACCTGCACGTGGTGGGCAGGAACAAGGACAAGCCGGACCGCGACCAGTACCTGAACTGAGCCGAAAGGCTCAGTGGGCCGCCTCCGGGTGGCCGTACTGCTTGAGCTTGCGGTAGAGCGTGGCCACGCCGATGTCGAGCTGCTCGGCGGTGCGCGCCCGGTTGCCCGCGTTCTGTGCCAGCACCGCGAGGATGTACTCCTTCTCCATGTCCTCGAGCCTGCGCGGGTTGCCGCTGGGCATGAGGCTGGGCGGCGCGGCGCGGACCTCCTCCGGCAGGTCCTCGCGCTCCACGCGGCTGCCCTCGCACAGGGCAACCGCGCGCTCTAGGGCGTTGCCCAGCTCGCGCACGTTGCCCGGCCACTCGTAGCGCAGGAGCTGGTCGGCCGCGTCCGGTGACAGGCCCGACACCTTGCGGCCCAGTCGCTCCGCGGCCTCGGCGAGCAGCAGCCGGGCCAGGGGCAGGATGTCCTCGCGCCGCTCGCGCAAGGGGGGGATGCGCAGCTCGATGACGCGCAGGCGGTAGTAGAGGTCCTGGCGGAAGCGGCCGGACTTCACCTCCTCGCTCAGGTCGCGGTTGGTGGCGGCCACCACGCGCACGTCCACCTTGCGGCTGGTGTTCTCTCCCACGCGCCGCACCTCCTTCTCCTGCAGCGCCCGCAAGAGCTTGGCCTGCATGGAGGCCGGCACCTCGCCCACTTCATCCAGGAAGAGGGTGCCGCCGTGCGCGGCCTCGAAGAGGCCCGGCCTGTCGTGGGTCGCGCCGGTGAAGGCGCCCTTCACGTGGCCGAACAGCTCGCTCTCCAGGAGGCTCTCGGTGACGGCCGCGCAGTTGACGGCCACGAAGGCCTTGTGCGCGCGCGTGGACTCGTCGTGGATGAGGCGGGCGATTCTCTCCTTGCCCACGCCGCTCTCGCCGGTGACGAGCACCGTGGAGTCCACCTTCGCCGCGCGGCGGCCCAGGTTGATGACCCGCTGCATGGCCTCCGCGCGCGCCACCATGCCGGCCGGGTCCTCCGTCACGCCCACGCGCGCGAGCGACTGGCGCTTGGCGCGCAGCTTGCGCTCCGCCTGCTTCAGCGCGTCCGTCACCTGCGCGAGCACGCCCTCCATGCACTGCGTCTCGTAGAAGCGCAGCACCTCCTTGCACTCGGTGGTCCACTCCTCCGAGGGGCGGCCGACGATGTGGCACGCCGCGTCCCCCTGGCCCACGCAGCGCAGCTCCGTGCAGTAGATTTCCCGGCCGTTGACGTAGCTCATGTACCCGGACGCGAAGCCGGTGAGGCTCCAGCACACCGGATGGTCCGCGCGGCCCAGGTGCAGCAGGTGCTGCTCGGCCTCGTACGAGTCGCGCCACTGCGCCTCGGCGAAGGGCTCCGGGCCCTCCTCGGGCTTGCGCTCCATCCGCTCCACCCGCACCTGGCCCTGCAGCGTGTGCAGCCGTCCGCCCGCGCGGCGCCACAGGGACTCATCCGTCCAGGGCACCGCCCCCTTCATCGCCTCCGCCGTGCGCCAGCCGTGCGCGTAGCCCAGCCGCGTGAAGATGCCCCGCGCGGCCGTCATGCCCATCAGGTTCACCAGCTCCTTGCGGAGCAGTCCCAGCGCCACCGGGTCCATGAGCAGCACCCGCTGCCCCGCGAAGTGGATGAGCCCGCCCCCCGGTTCGAAGGACAAGAGCTCGCCCAGCCCCAGCTCGAATTGACCCGCCACGGTGTCCCGCTCCTTCCAAAGTGATGCCTCTCTCTATCGTTTTGAGATGTTTCCTGCACGACAGGTTGTGAGGTGGGAGTCATTTCAAGGGGTTGGAATCCCGGGGACGTTGGTCCTGGGGTTGCAGTAGAAGGCGCCATCATGGGAGGCGGCTTGGACAGGCGAGGAGTGCTGCAGGGCATGGCGGCGGCCGGGGTGGCGGGCGCCCTGGGCACGGGCTCCGCGAGCGGGCAGGCGAAGGCCCCGGCGCTCTTCGTCTCCCACGGCTCGCCGATGGTGGCGCTGGACACGGACGCGTACCCGCGAGCGCTGAAGAACTTCGGCGAGGGCGTGTCCACGGCGAAGGCGCTCGTCGTCGTCTCGGCGCACTGGGAGACGCCCGGCGAGGTGCGCGTCACCGCCAGCGAGCGGCCGCCGCTCGTCTATGACTTCCACGGTTTTCCGAACGCGCTGTACCAGCTTCGCTACGCGGCGCCGGGCGCGCCCGCGCTGGCCGCGGACGTGGTGGGCCGGCTGAAGTCCGCGGGCCTCGAGGCCGTCGCGGATGGCGAGCGCGGGTTGGACCATGGCGCGTGGGTACCGCTGCTCCACACGTTTCCACGCGCGACGTTGCCGGTGGTGCAGGTGTCGATGCCGCTGGGCGCGCGCGCGGCGGACATCGCGAGGATGGGCGAGGTGCTGCGGCCGCTGCGTGAAGAAGGCGTGCTGCTGATGGGCAGTGGTGGCATCGTCCACAACCTGCGCCGGGTGAATTTCCGAGAGAAGGATGCGTCCCCGGAGCCGTGGGCGCAGTCGTTCGACACGTGGGTCGCGAACAAGTTGGAGGCGCGCGACTTCACGGGGCTTCAATCATGGTTGGATGCACCGAATGCGACGCTCGCGCATCCAAGGGCCGAGCATTTGTTGCCGCTGTACTTCGTCCTCGGAGCCGCCCTCCCCGAAGACCGCATCACCCCCGTGTTCGAGGGCTTCCATCACGGAACCTTGTCCATGCGCAGCTTCGCGCTGCGCGCCTGAACCCGCAGTTCATCATTCGAGGAGCACACCCCTATGAAGACGACCCTGAAGAGCGCGATTGCCCTGCTGGTGGCCCTGCCGTCCCTCGCCTTTGCCGCCACGTGGGACGTGGACCCGGCCCACTCCAGCGCGGGCTTCACCGTGAAGCACATGATGGTGTCGAACGTGACGGGCTCGTTCAACATCAAGCAGGGCGCGGTGAACCTGGATGAGAAGGACATCACCAAGTCCACCGTGGAGGCCACGCTCGACGCGGCGACGGTGAACACGGGCAACGCCAAGCGTGACGAGCACCTGAAGGCGCCGGACTTCTTCGACACGGCGAAGTACCCCACCATCACCTTCAAGTCGACGAAGGTGGAGAAGGCGGGCGAGGGCAAGCTGAAGGTCACCGGCAACCTGACCATGCACGGCGTCACCAAGCCGGTCGTCCTGGACGTCACGGGCCCGTCGGCGGAGTCGAAGGACCCCTGGGGCAACACCCGCACGGGCGTGTCCGCGACGACGAAGCTGAACCGCAAGGACTTCGGCCTGACCTACAACACGGCGCTGGAGACGGGCGGCGTGGCGGTGGGTGAGGAAGTCACGGTGAACCTGGACCTGTCCCTGACGAAGAAGGCGCCCGCCGCGGCCCCCGCGAAGAAGTAGTCCGCGGGTCGCTCGACAGCGACTGACGTGAATGAAGGGCCTCCACGGTGTGTGGGGGCCCTTCTTCGTTTCGTGCGTGGGCGCCTCGGGTCGGCGCGCGCGCGGAAATGAAAGAGGGGCCGCCACCGGTGGTGGGGCCCCTCGGGTGTGGCTTTCGTGGAGGGCTTCAGCCCTCGGCGACGGCCTGCACGCTGGCGCGGTAGATGAAGATGCGCGCGGTGTTGGTGCGCTGGTCGGCGGGGACGACGAAGAAGCCCGGGGTGGTGCTCTTGAAGTCCTGGGAGAAGCCCGCGACCTGGCGGCCGTCGTTGAAGGTGACGCGAATCTTCTGGCCCTCGGCCTGGGGCTGGCGCGCGCCGGCGGGGAGCATGAAGAAGATGGCCTTCACGCGCTTGCCGGGAATCTGCTCCGGGGCGAAGCCGCTCTGCTGCTCCAGGGAGATGACCTCGTCGAGCAGGTCCGCGTCGCGGATGGTGCCGCGCTTCACCTGGCCTTCCACGGTGTGGATGATGACGCGGTGTTCGCCCTCGATGAACGAGGTGATGGAGTCGGCGTGCAGGGGCACGGCGGCGGCGAAGAGCGGCTCCCTCACGGCGGCGAGCGGCTGCGGGCTCGCGGCCAGCGAGGGCGTGGCTCGCGCGGGAGGCGTGGGGTAGGGCGAGCGCAGGGCCGCGCTCATCGCCGCGGCGGCCACGGCGGTGGCGGGCGTCGGCGTGGGATCGGGGGCCTCTTCCACCAGCTCGATTTCGGCGAGCTCCTGCTCTTGTTCCTGCTCGAGCTCGACGGGGACCTCCTCCTCGATGGAGGCGGAGAGGTCCGTCACGGGGGCGCCGAACGCGTGGCCGTTCTGGGCCTGCCATGAAGCGGCGGGCGCGGCGGGCTGCTCCTCGGCCCAGGAGACCTCCTCGGCCTGGATGGGCTCGGCTGGGAGCTGCTCGGTGGCGGAGAGCTCGACCATCGGCTCCACGTCGACCGGGGCCTCGCTCCACTCGGCCTGCGCGTTGGACGGCTCCGCGGTGGCGGTGTTGTCCCAGGTCGACGAGTCCTGGGCGGAGGACCACTCGGGCTGGACGGCGTCGGCCGGGAGCTCTTCGGTGGTGGACCACTCGGGCTGAGCCGTGTGGGTCGCGTCGGTCGAGGACCACTCGGCCTGGACGGCGTCGGCGGGGAGCTCCTCCGCGGCCCACTCCGGCTGCTCCGTGGGGGCGGCGGGCGAAGCCGTGGGCTCTTCAGAGAGGACGGCGTCGGCGGGGAGCTCTTCCGTGGCAGCCCATTCAGGCTGAGCGGTGGACGACTCCGCGGTCGACGCGGACCAATCGGTCTGCACCGGGTCCGCGGCAAGCTCCGGCGTCGCGGACCACTGGGACGGAGCGGAGGGGGCCTCCGTGGAGTTGGCGGACCACTCGGCCTGGACCGCGTCCGCGGGGAGTTCTTCGGCGGCCCATTCAGGCTGTGACGCAGTGGCCTCTGTGGAGGACGCGGACCACTCGGCCTGCACGGCATCCGCAGGGAGTTCTTCGGCGGCGGCCCACTCGGGCTGCGTGGCAGGCGTCTCGGTCGACGTGGCGGACCACTCGGGCTGAGCCGCATCCACGGGAAGCTCTTCGGTGGCGGACCACTCGGGCTGAGCGGCAGGAGCCTCCGCCGAGGATGCGGACCAATCCGTCTGCACGGCGTCCGCGGGGAGCTCTTCCGTGGCGGCCCACTCAGGCTGCGCGGCGGATGCCTCCGTCGAAGACCATTCGGCCTGCACGGCGTCGACGGGAATCTCTTCGGAAGCGGCCCACTCAGGCTGAGTGGCGGGCGCCTCCGTCGAGGATGCGGACCACTCGGTCGACTGCACGGCGTCGGCGGGCAGTTCTGTCGCCGCCCACTCGGGCTGCGCGGCAGGAGTTTCCGTCGACGTGGGGGACCACTCGGCCTGCACCGCGTCCGCGGGAAGCTCTTCGGTGGTGGACCACTCGGGCTGCGCGGCGCTCGACGAGGCAGACCCGTCGGTCTGCACCCCATCCGGAGCAATCTCCGGCATGGCCGCCCACTCAGACTGCGCGGCAGGCGTCTCCGTGGAGGCCGCGGACCAGTCGGTCTGCACCGCGTTCGCGGGAAGCTCTTCCGTAGCGGACCACTCTGCCTGCGGGGCAGGCGTCTCCGTTGTGGACGAAGACCACTCGGACTGCACGGCGTCGGCGGGAAGCTCTTCGGTGGCGGACCACTCGGGCTGCGCCGCAGGGGCCTCCGGCGTGGACGAAGACCACTCGGCCTGCACCGCGTCCGCGGGAAGCTCTTCGACGGCAGCCCACTCGGGCTGCGCGGCCGGCGTCTCCGTTGATGAAGCCGTCCACTCCGTCTGAACGGCGTCCGGAGCAATCTCCGGCGTGGCAGCCCACTCGGTCTGCGCGGCAATGACATCTGTTGAAGTGGACGACTCTGCTTGCACGGCGTCCGGGGCGATTTCAGGCGTCGCCTCCCACTCGGGCTGTGTAGCAGTCGCCTCCGTCGCGGACGCGGACCACTCGGCCTGCACTGCGTCGGCGGGAAGCTCTTCCGTGGCGGCCCACTCTGCCTGCGCGGCGGGAGTCTCGGTCGAGGAGGCAGACCACTCGGCCTGCACCGCGTCGGCGGGAAGCTCTTCCGTGGCGGCCCACTCTGCCTGCGCGGCAGGCGTCTCCGTCGAGGCAGCGGACCACTCGGCCTGCACCGCATCCGCAGGGAGTTCTTCGGCGGCGGCCCACTCGGGCTGCGCGGCGGGAGTTTCCGTCGACGTGGCGGACCACTCGGCCTGCACGGCGTCGGCGGGAAGCTCTTCCGTGGCCGCCCACTCGGCCTGCGCGGCAGGAGCCTCCGTCGAGGAAGCAGACCACTCGGCCTGCACGGCATCGGCGGGAAGCTCTTCCGTGGCCGACCACTCGGCCTGCGCGGCAGGCGTCTCCGTCGACGTGGCGGACCACTCGGCCTGCACGGCGTCGGCGGGAAGCTCTTCCGTGGCGGCCCACTCTGCCTGCGCGGCAGGCGTCTCCGTCGAGGACGAAGACCACTCGGCCTGCACCGCATCCGCGGGAAGCTCTTCGGCGGCGGCCCACTCGGGCTGCGCGGCGGGAGTTTCCGTCGACGTGGCGGACCACTCGGCCTGCACGGCGTCGGCGGGAAGCTCTTCCGTGGCGGCCCACTCGGGCTGGGCGGCGGGAGTCTCCGTCGACGTGGCGGACCACTCAGCCTGCACGGCGTCGGCGGGAAGCTCTTCGGCGGCGGCCCACTCGGGCTGCGTGGCAGGCATCTCCGTCGAGGACGAAGACCACTCGGCCTGCACCGCATCCGCAGGGAGTTCTTCGGCGGCGGCCCACTCGGGCTGCGCGGCAGGCGTCTCCGTCGGCGTGGCGGACCACTCAGCCTGCACGGCGTCGGCGGGAAGCTCTTCCGTGGCGGCCCACTCGGGCTGGGCGGCGGGAGTCTCCGTCGACGTGGCGGACCACTCAGCCTGCACGGCGTCGGCGGGAAGCTCTTCCGTGGCGGCCCACTCGGACTGGGCGGCGGGAGTCTCCGTCGAGGCAGCGGACCACTCGGCCTGCACCGCATCCGCAGGGAGTTCTTCCGTGGCGGCCCACTCGGGCTGGGCGGCGGGAGTTTCCGTCGACGTGGCGGACCACTCAGCCTGCACGGCATCGGCGGGAAGCTCTTCCGTGGCGGCCCACTCGGGCTGGGCGGCGGGAGTCTCCGTCGACGTGGCGGACCACTCAGCCTGCACGGCGTCGGCGGGAAGCTCTTCCGCGGCTGCCCACTCGGGCTGCGCGGCAGGCGACTCCGTCGAGGACGCAGACCCGTCGGCCTGCACCGCGTCGGCGGGAAGCTCTTCCGTGGCCGCCCACTCAGCCTGCGTGGCAGTCGTCTGCGCGGAGGACGCAGACCACTCCGACTGCACGGTGTCTGCCGGAAGCTCTTCGGTCGCCATCCATTCCGGCTGCGCTCCAGGCGACTCCGTCACGGGCGCGGACTCATCCGTCTGCACGGCGTCGGCGGGAAGCTCCTCCGCGGCGGCCCACTCGGACTGCGCGGTGGTGTTCTCCGACGTGTCGTGTGCCTGCTCCGTCTCGGACGCGCTCCACGCGGCCGAGGCCGCGTCCGCCGCGGCGTCGGTCGCCGTGGCCTCTGTTCCCGCCTCACCCGTCGACCACTCCGATGACGTGGTCGCCGTCCGTTCTTCCGTCGAGGCGCCTTCGCTCGTCGCGCTCCACTCGGGCTGTGCCTCGGACGTCGACCCCTCGGTCGATGCGGCCTCCGCCGTCTGCTCTCCCGTCGCGTCCCAGGTGGGCTGCGCGGCCTCGGCGTTGGCCGAAGCCCATTCCGGCTGCAGCTCGATGACCTCCGAGCCCTGCGCCGCCGCGCTCCACTCCGCGGAACCACCCTCGGCCGGCGCCTCGCCGGAGGACCACTCCGCGCCGCCCGTCGCCTGTGACGCCATGCCCGCGCTGCTGGCCAGCGGCTCCAGCTCGCTCGACTGCGTGCTCCAGGCCTCCTCCGCGCCGCCGTAGGCCGGGAGGTCCAGACTGCGCTCCGCCGAGGCGGTGAACTGCCCGGGCTCCAGGAAGTCTCCCGCGGTCGCGAGGGGAACGGCCTCCTCGGGGCTGCCGCTCAGGTCGAACGCATCCTGCGAAGCGGGCGCGGCCTCCGTGTCGACCTCGATGGTGTCCGCCTGGAGGTCGGGTCCCACCTGCACGGAGCGAAGCTCCAACGAGGGAACCGTGCTCGAGCTGAAGGGCAGCGGCGTCGTCGAGACCGCCTCCGCTCCAACCTCCGCGACGTCGAACGTGGGTGACTCGCCCGCGGATGCGCCGTCCTCGCCCGAGGTCGCCTGCGTGGCCGTGGAGGCCATCCACACCTCGGCGTCCGTCGCCTCCGGCGTGGGCTCAGGCTGCGGCGAGCCAGCCGCGTCACCCGTGGACGCGGACACCTCGCTGACGTCGGAGGCGTCGAGCGAGAGCTCCTCGGCCGTGCCCGCATCGACGTCCCCAGCCGAGAGCTCCACGGGGGAGGACGACGCGTCGCTCACCTCCGAGGCCTCGAGCACCAGCTCCTCCGCCACATCACCCGCGTCGAGCGCGATGGGCTCGGCGGACTCCATGGCGCCGACATCGATGATGTCGTTCGCGTCGGCGACCTCCGTCGGCGAGGACTCGAGTGGATCCACCGCCAGCGGAGCCGAAGCCCACGCCTCGTCCACCGGGGCCGACGAGAGGTCCTCCGCGAGCACCGGCTCGCTCTCCGCCGAGGCATCGAGCAGCTCGACCTCGGACGAGGGAACCTCCACATCGGAGGACTCGAGCGAGGTCTCCTCGACGGGCTGCGCCTCCAGCACCGGCGTCTCGACGACGTCCGGCGTCGTCTCGACCTCCAGGGAGAGGTCGGCGAAGGACGACTCGAGCGAAGACTCGGGCTCCTGCGCGGCGGCCGCGGGCTCCTCCGCGCCACCCAGCGCGCTGAAGTCATCCTCGGCGCTCGTCGGAACCTCCACGGGCGTCGCCGCCTCGAACCCCGACGCGACCTCCGCCTCGGAGACCTCCATCACGTCCTCGAACGAGGTGGCGTCGGAGGCGGGCGCGCTGACCTCGGGCGTCGCGGCGGGCGCCATCCACGGCGCGGGCTCGCTCAGCGCCGGGATGTCGATGTCGTCCGAGCTGAGGTGCAGGTTCTCCGGCTCGGTGGCGGGCTGCGGCGCGTAGGCGCTCGGGTCCTGGGCGGCCGCGGGGTCCTGCCCAGCCCAGCCCTGCTGCTGCGCATAGGCCTGGTTCGGGTCGTAACCCTGCTGCGCATAGGCCTGGTTCGGATCATACCCCTGCTGCTGCGCGTAGGCGGCCTGGTTCGGGTCGTAGCCCTGCTGCGCGTAGGCCTGGTTCGGGTCGTAGCCCTGCTGCGCGTAGGCGGCCTGGTTCGGGTCGTAGCCCTGCTGCGCGTAGGCCAGGTTCGGGTCGTAGCCCTGCTGCGCGTAGGCCTGGTTCGGGTCGTAGCCCTGCTGCGGGTAGTCCGCGTAGGCCTGGTTCGGATCGTACGGCTGCTGGGCGTAGGCCTGGTTCGGGTCGTACCCCTGCTGCGCGTAGGCCTGGTTGGGGTCGTAGCCGGCGGGGTAGGCGTACCACTGGCCATCGGCGCCGTAGTAGCCCTGGGCCTGGTTGGGGTCGTAGCCGGCGGGGTAGGCGTACCACTGGCCGTCGGCGCCGTAGTAGCCCTGGGCCTGCTGGGCATGGGCCTGGTTGGGGTCGTAGCCGGCGGGGTAGGCGTACCACTGGCCATCGGCGCCGTAGTAGCCCTGGGGCGCGGCCTCCGGCTGCTGCCACGCGGAGGCGTCGGCGGGCGCATCCTGGATGCCGAGGAGACCACGCAGCTCACCCCAGCGAGCCTCCTCCACGGGAGACAGGCTTCCCAGCTTTCGCTTCTCGTCGAGGAAGCGAAACTCTCTCATTGCCGCGCGCGTGTCCGACATCCGTCACCTTGCTGCGGACGGCGGACTGCCCGGTTACCGTCGCAGCGCAAATGGGGGGGCTGCGAGTGTAGGTGACTCCCGGGGAGGGGTAAACCAAATGGACCGAGCTTGCCCGGCCGCTACCTCTTCTGGACCGACTCCTCGACCTCTTTTTCGAGGTCATCCATGGTCATCCCATAGTGGGTCAGTAACGCCTTCTCGAAGGAGGGCTGCCCCCGGCCCCTGCATACGGCTCGGGTGAGGGTCATCAGGCGGTAGGCCCCCTCACGGCGCATCAGCTCCTTAACCCCCAGTCCGGAGATGTCGTACGCCATCCCCGCGTTCCCCATCCGGATAGGGGGGATCTTCGTCATCGACCGGAGGCTCATGACGCGAACGTCCGACGTGGAGAGGAGGGCGTGAATCTGCTCCATCATGTCCGGGGTGGGGCCCGGGATGTCCAGGTACTTCCACTCCACGAACATGGCCACGCCCTCGCTGAACCACATGGGGAGGAAGGCCGTGTCGAGGTCACCACTGCCGCAGATCTCCGCCATGACGGCATGGACGTACTCATGGACGATGGTCGCCTTGTTCTGGCTGTTCAGTTCGGCGGCGTTGTTGATGTGGATGGCGTTGGTCTTGTAGATGCCCGCGACGCTGTTGGCGACCCTGTCACCGAACACGACGCGGAACTCCGCCGACGTGTAGAGGACGACCGTCACGGGCTGCTCACGCGTCTCGCCCAGGACCTTCTGGACGAAGTGGTGCGCCGTATCGAGTATCTCGACGATGCGGCCCTCGTACTCGGCGCGCTGGGCGAAGTCCCGGTCGTTGTTGAAGTAGGTGATGACGTACCGGCTGTTGGCGCGCACGCGCATGCCCAGGGAGTTCACGCCGGACTCGAAGCCGACGCGCGGCGTGCGCACGCTCATCCCTGGCCGCGTCTCCAGGGCCACGACGGTGGAGTCGTCGCCCGCCTGGGCGCTCGCCGGCCGTGTCTCAGCGCCCCGGGAGGGGGAGCCCCCGAGCTTCTTCTCGATGCGCGACGCCTCCGCCCGCGCCGAGTCCTCCTGCAGCGTCTGCTGCCGCGCCTGCTGGAGCAGCTTCTTCGCCTCCGCGGCCTCGCGGCTGCGCGGGGGCACCTTCTCCAGCGCCGCCTGGGCGCCCGCCGAGTCCTGCTCCTCCAGCAGCAGCTTGCCCAACTCCAGCGGGAAGGCGCCGTCCTTGGGGAAGAGCGTCACGCCCTTGACCAGGGTCGCCTCGGCCGCGGCGCGCTGCTCGGTCTTCCGGGCCGCGCTCGCCAGGCAGCGCAGCGCGGGAGCGGACTCCTGGAACACCACGGCGCGCTCGCCCAGCGAGTACGCCATCACCGCGTCGTCCTTCAGCAGGGCCTGGCAGCCCTTCACGAGCGCGCCGGACACCCCGGCGCGCTGCTCGGGGGGCACCGCCGTCGCGTCACCGGAGGAGAAGGCCAGGTACAGCTCCTCCCAGGCCTTCTGTCCGGAGAGCTCCTTCGCCTTCTGGGCGGGGGTTTGCGGAGTGGCGGCGACCAGCAGCGCGACGAGCAGGGAACGCATGGGCCCAGTATGGCCGACCCCCTCGGGCCGCGTGCAAGGCCCCCTCCCGTTACTTCCGGGCCACCTGCCAGCCCAGCTCCTCCAGGGCCTGCTCCAGCTCGCGGATGTGAGAGGGGCCCGTGGTCTCCAGCGTCACCTCCACCATGGCCTCGCCCAGCCCCGCCTTGGAGAAGGCGCGCTCGTGGTGCAGGTCCACCACGTTGGCCCTCAGGTCCGCGATGCGCGTCGTCAGCCGCGCGAGCATGCCGGGCCGGTCCGGCAGCCGCACCTCGAGCTGCACCAGGCGGCCCGCCTTCACCAGGCCCCGCTCGATGATGCGGCTGATGACGTTCATGTCGATGTTGCCGCCGCTCAGGATGATGGCGGTGCGCTTGCCCTTCGCCTGGGGCACGTGCCCGTTGAGCACCGCGGCCACGCCCACCGCGCCCGCGCCCTCCACCACGCTCTTCTCCTGCTCGAGCAGCGTGAGGATGGCGGCGGCGATCTCCTCCTCGTCCACCGACACGATGGTGTCCACGTACCTGCGCACCATCTCGAAGGTGAGCTCGCCCACCCGCTTCACCGCGATGCCGTCCGCGATGGTGGTCCCCGCCGCCGGCAGCTCCATCAGCTTCCCCGCCGCGACGGAGGCCTTCATGCTGTCGATGGTGGACGTCTGCACGCCGATGACCTGGATGCCGGGCTTCTTCTCCTTCAGCGCGCACGCGATGCCGGAGATGAGCCCGCCGCCGCCGATGGGCACCAGCACCACCTCCACGTCCGGCCACTGCTCGAGCAGCTCCAGGCCGATGGTGCCCTGGCCCGCGATGACGTGCGGGTCATTGAACGGGTGCACGAAGACCAGCCCCTCCGACTGCTGGATGCGCAGCGCCTCCGCGTAGGCCTCGTCGTAGTTGGAGCCCTTGAGCACCACGCGCGCGCCGTAGTCGTCGCGCGTGCGCGACACCTTGATGAGCGGCGTGCGCTCCGGCATGACGATGGTGGCCTTCACCCCCAGGCGGCGCGCGTGGTAGGCGACGCCCTGCGCGTGGTTGCCGGCGGACGCGGCGATGACGCCCCGCTGGCGCTCCTCCGGCGACAGCGTCAACAGCTTGTTGAGCGCGCCGCGCTCCTTGAAGGCGCCGGTGCGCTGGAGGTTCTCCAGCTTGAAGTACACCGCGCCGCACTCGGTGCGCTCGGTGAAGTAGTCCGAGGCTGGGCAGGGCGTGGGCCGGATGGCGTCGCGCAGACGCTCCCGCGCGGTGAGGATGTCCTGGAGGGTGACCATGAGCGTGCGCGTCTAGCGGAAGCGCGCCCCGGGCGGAAGGGACAGCCTGCACCGGACGCCTGGCCCTCGGGCGTTGCCGCGATGCGGCAGGCTCGCCCGCCCGGGGGACGGACGGGCCTCCGAGTGTCAGATGCCGCGCAGCACGGTGGCCTTGCCCACCCGGCCGATGGCGAGGATGTAGGCCGCCGTCCGCATGGAGACCTTGCGCGAGCGGGCAATCTGCGCCACGCGCTCGTAGGCCTCCTTCATCGTCTTCTCCAGCTCCGCGTTGACGCGGTCCTCTTCCCAGGACAGGTGCTGGAGGTTCTGCACCCACTCGAAGTAGCTCACCGTGACGCCGCCGGAGCTGGCGAGCACGTCGGGCACCACGAAGATGCCGCGCTTCTCGAAGATTTCGTCCGCCTCCGGCTGGGTGGGGCCGTTGGCGCCCTCGATGATGAGCCGGGCGCGGACATTGTTGGCGTTGTCCCGGGTGAGCACGTGGCCCAGCGCCGCGGGGATGAGCACCTCGCAGTCGGCCGCGAGCACCTCCTCGTGGGTGCACGCCGTGCCGCCCGTGAAGCCCGTCACCGTGCCGGTGCGCTTGACGTGCTCGAAGAGCGACGGGATGTCCAGGCCCGCGGGGTTGCGGATGCCGCCCAGCACGTCCGCCACGGCCACCACCACGCCGCCGTCCTCCCACAACAGCTGCGCGGTGTGGCTGCCCACGTTGCCGAAGCCCTGCACCGCGAAGCGCGTGCCCTTCACCGGCAGGCCCAAATCCCGCAGGATTTCACGGCACACGTACAACAGGCCGCGCCCGGTGGCCGCCTCGCGGCCCTTGGAGCCGTACAGCTCCAGCGGCTTGCCCGTGACGACGGCGGGCGAGTGGCCGTGGTAGCGCGAGTACTGGTCCATGATCCACGCCATCACCTGGGGGTTGGTGTTGACGTCGGGGGCGGGGATGTCCCGCGTGGGACCGATGACGTCCTGAATCTGGTCGACGAACTTGCGCGTCAGCCGCTCCAGCTCCTTGAGGCTCAGCTGCGACGGGTCGCACGCGATGCCGCCCTTGGCGCCGCCGTAGGGCACGTTCACCACGGCCGTCTTCCACGTCATCAGCGACGCGAGCGACGAGGACTCGTCCTGGTTCAGCGCGGGGTGGTAGCGCAGGCCGCCCTTCATGGGGCCGCGGCTGTTGTCGTGCTGGATGCGGTAGCCCAGGAAGGTGCGAATCTCCCCGGAGTCCATCTCGATGGAGACCTGGACCTTCACCTCGCGCAGGGGCGTGGCGAGCAGCGTTTCGATGGGGGTTCCCACGTCCATGATCCGCGCGGCCTTGCGGAAGTAGTAGTTGGTACCCTCGACGGCGCTCATGATTCGCAGGGCTCCTGGTGGCGGTGGACCCGGGTGGGCCCGCACCGCGCGCGAGACCTTAACAGAAGGGGTGCGCTACCATAGGAAACTGCCATGTCACCCGGTCCCCCGGATGCTTCCACGGTGAACGGACACCTGCAGGGCCTGGCCCGACGGATTCGCGCGCTGAGAGAACGCCGGGGCCTCACCCAGGAGGACTTCGCCGTCCGGTGCGGCATCTCCGTGTCCTTCGCGTCGCTGCTGGAGCGCGGGGAGCGCAGCCCCAGCTACGAGACGCTCCTCCAGGTGGCCTCCGCGCTGGAGCTGCCCCTGTGGGAGCTGCTCCGGGTGGAGGACGTGGACGACGCCGGGGGCCACCGGTTGGAGGGCTTCGCGCGCACCCGCCACCTGTCCCGCCCGGACGTGGACCGGCTGCTCGAGGTGGCGGAGGTGATGTTCAGCGGCGGCCCGTCGGCGACGCGGCCCGCGCGGCCCGAGCCCGTCCCGTGCTCGCAAGAGGGCTGCGAGCGGCCCGTGCTGGCCCGGGGCCTGTGCACCGCGCACTACCACCGGGAGCGGCGCAGGAAGGCCGCCGCGTCCGGCGAGCCCTGAGCGTCGGACGCACCGCGTGTGCCGCCCGCGCGGTCTTCGAGGGATGGGCCCAAAGGGCCCCAAGCCCCACCTGCCCCGTCACGGGACGCGCTTCGGAAGAGACGAGGCCGCACTCCCCGCGTCGCGCGGCGACTCCGGCGAGGCGCCTGCTCGCCGGGAGTCCTCACCCGGGGCCTCTTGGGGCTCCCCACGCGCGGGACGCCCGGCCCGAAGGCCCGCCGGACGCCCGTGCGGTGCGAACTACTTCTTGCGAGCGCGCTCGACCTTCAGCGTGCGCTCACCGTGCTGCTTGCCGTGCGTCGCCTCGAAGCCCGCGGCGTCCTCGTCCGCGACGAACACGTACGCGTACGTGGGGCGCAGGTCCATGCGCACCACCTTGCCGGCCGGAGCCCCGGCGGCCTCGAGCGCGCTGGTGACGCCCGCCTCGTCCAGGCCGTCCTGCTTGCCCAGGCCCACCCACAGGCGCACCTGGCCCGGCAGGTCCGGCAGCGACTCGTGCCGCGGGCGACGCTCCTCGCGCGAGCCGCGCGGACGGTGCCTTTCAATCTTCAGCACCTTCTCGCCGTGCTGCCTGCCGTTGAGCGCCTCGAAGCTGGCCGCGTCCGCCTCGGCCACGTAGGCGTAGCCGTAGGTGGGACGCAAGAGCGCCTTGAGCACCTTGCCGGCGGGAGCCCCCGCGGCCTCCAGGGCGGCGGGCAGCTTCGCCTCGTCCATCCCGTCGTCCATGCCCAGGTTGGTCCACAGCTTCACCTCGCCGGGGCCTGCGTCCGGAGACGGGGGCGGACGGGTGCCGGGCTCCCGCTCTGTGCGCGGCTTGCTCTTCTCCACGCGCAGCGTCTTCGTCCCGTGCTGCTTGCCGTTGAGCGTCTCGAACGCGGCGCTGTCCTCCTCCGCGACGAAGACGTACGCGAACGTGGGGCGCAGCTCCGCGCGCACCATCTTCCCCAGGGGTGCGCCCGCGTCCTCCAGCGCCGTGGCGATGCTGCCCGGTCCCAGGCCATCCGCGGTCCCCAGGTTCACCCACAGCTTCGCCTCGCCGGGGCCCGCCTCCAGCGCGGCGGCGCCGCCACGGCCGGAGTCACGCTCCCGCCGGGGCTCGTCGCGGCGCGGACGGCGCTCGCGGTCCGGATGCTCCGGACGCGCCATGGGCTTCTCACCGCGCTCGCGACGGTCCTCGCGCTCACGACGCTCGCCCCGGCCACCGCGCTCCTCGCGGTCCCGACGCCGGCCCTCGCCGCCGCTGGACTTGCGCTCGGGCGCGGGCGCCTGGCGCTCGGACTCCTGGGCCGCCTGCACCTTCTCCATGCGCAGGTGGCTGAAGAAGTACTTGAGCAGGAACGCGACCAGGTCATCCGCGTTGGGCCGGTTCTTCAGCTGCGCGGCCAGGGGCAGGAAGCCCTCGAACACCGAGCCGCTGGCGGCCTCTTGAATCTCGCGCACGTGGCGCTCGGTCCACAGGCGCATCGCCTCCTCGGGGGCGGGCATCTCCTGCTTGTCGAACTTGATGCCGTACTTCTTCTCCAGCGCGGTGTACGTGGCCAGCTCGCGCCCGGAGAAGAGGTTGATGGCCGTGCCCTTGTTGCCGATGCGGCCGGTGCGGCCCACGCGGTGCAGGTAGACGGCCGGGTCCTCGGGCAGCGAGTAGTTGATGACGTACTCCAGCCCGGAGATGTCGATGCCGCGCGCCGCGATGTCCGTGGCGACCATGAAGGCCACCTCGCCGCGCTTGACCTTGCCCATCACCCGCTCGCGCTCCTTCTGCGGCAGGTCTCCGTTGAGCAGCTCCGCGTCGAAGCCGTTGCGGTTGAGCACCGCCGTCACCAGCGCCGTGTCATCCCGCGTGTTGCAGAAGATGATGGCGTTGGGCGGCTCCTCCTTCTCCAGGATGTAGATGAGGTTGCGCGGCTTGGGGAAGGCGTCCGACACGTCGTAGCGGACGTGGTGGATGTGCTCCACGGTGAAGACGTCGCCGGAGAGCAAGAGCGTCTCCGCGTTCGTCGTGTACCGGGCGATGAGGTTCTGGATGTCCGTGGGGACGGTGGCGCTGAAGAGCAGCACCTGGCGCGACTTCGGGAGGCGGTCGAGGATGCGGGTGACCTCCTCGTAGAAGCCCTGGTTGAGCATCTCGTCGGCTTCGTCCAGCACCGCGTGGTCGCACCCGTCCAGCTTCAGGTTGCCGCGGTTGATGTGGTCGAACACGCGGCCGGGCGTGCCCACGATGATGGGCGTGCCCTCCTCGAGCGCGTCCTCCTGCTGCTTCATGGAGGCGCCGCCGTAGATGGCCGCCACCTTCACGCCCTTGTACCTGGCCAGGAGCGTCAGCTCCTCCGCCACCTGCAGCGCCAGCTCGCGCGTGGGGCAGAGGATGAGCGCGCGCACGCGCTTCTCATCCGCGGGAATCTTCTCCAGCAGCGGCAGGCCGAACGCGGCCGTCTTCCCCGTGCCCGTCTTGCTGCGGACAATGAGGTCCTTTCCCTCGATGGCGGGCCGGAAGGCGCGCGCCTGGACAGGGGTGGGGTGGGTGTAGCCGCGCTCCGCCAGCGCGCGGCGGAGGGGCTCGGACAGATTCATGTCGTCGAAGCCGATGTCCGCGATGTATTCGGCGGGACGCGTCGGCGCTTCGTCGGTGGCCGGGGTGCCCGGCGCGGTGGGCTCTTGGATGTCGCTCATCAAGCAGGGGCATAGCCCCTGCATTACCCTCTGGCAACAATCGCGGCACTTTGGGGTATGGAGAGCCGATGGCGAGTGGAGGGAAGAGAACCAAAGGAACGTCGCCCGGACGCCGGGCGAAGCGGGCGCCCGCGAGCGCCCCCGCCAGGGCGGACACCGTCGACGCCGAGGTCGAGGACTCCGGGGTGGAGGCATCCCCAGACCCGGATTCCCTGGAGCCGGACGAGGCCGAGCTGACCGACGTGGAGCCCGAGGAGGAGGCCACGGCCCGGCCCGTGCCCGCCCAGGCCCTGGTCCGGGCGGGCGAGGCGGGGCTGTCCAACCGGGACCCGCTGCAGGCCTACATGGCGGAGGTGACGCGCCACCCGCTGCTGACGCGCGAGGAGGAGCTGGCCCTGTCGCGGCACTACCGCGAGACGGGGGACGTCAGGACGGCGTACCGGCTGGTGGCCTCCAACCTGCGGCTGGTGGTGAAGCTGGCCCACGAGTACCACCGCAACCCCCTGTCCCTGCTGGATCTGGTGCAGGAGGGGAACATCGGGCTGATGCAGGCGGTGAAGAAGTACGACCCGGAGCGGGGCGTGAAGCTCTCCAGCTACGCGGCCTGGTGGATACGGGCGTACATCCTCCGCTACATCATGGACAACTGGAAGATGGTGAAGCTGGGGACCACCGAGGCCCAGCGCAAGCTCTTCTTCAAGCTGCGCCAGGAGCAGGAGAAGCTCATCGCCCAGGGCTTCGAGGCGAGCCCCAAGCTGCTGGCGGAGCGGCTCAACGTCTCCGAGCAGGACGTGATGGAGATGGACCAGCGGCTGGGGCACGACGAGGTGTCCATCGACGCGCCGCTGGGCGGGGACGACGAGGGCTCGCGGGCCACGCGCGCGGACCGCTACCTGCCGTCGGGCGCGGTGCCCGCCGACGAGCGGCTGGGCGCCGAGCAGCTCAAGGCCCTGTTCCGCGAGAAGCTCGCCGAGTTCTCCCGGACGCTGGAGGGCAAGGAGCGCTTCATCTTCGAGAACCGCCTCACCTCCGACGAGCCGCTGACCTTGCAGGACATCGGCGACAAGTACGGCGTCAGCCGCGAGCGCGCCCGCCAGATTGAGGCCGCCCTGATTGCGCGGATGCGGGAGTTCATGCGCGAACACATCCCGGACTTCGACCTGGTGGCCACGCCCAAGAGCTGACGGACCGGCCCGGGCGGGGGGCTGCCCGGCGGAGAGGTGGGGGCGTTATGCTGGGCGCCCCCGTCTCCGTGGGTCGGAGGTTGCTCCATGCGCAGTCTGCTCGTCGTCGTGCTGTGCCTGCTGGCGGGGTGCTCCCGCTCGCTCCGGGAGAACTACCAGCGCGACAAGGCGGCCAGCCACGTCTACCAGCGCACGCTGCCGGACCTGTGGCCGGAGGTGAAGGCGCACCTCAAGAAGGAGGGCTACTCCTGGAAGGAGATGCCGGGCCGCTACGTGCTGGAGACGGAGTGGCGCGACGCGGGGGGCGGCACGCTGGGGCCCACGTCCTCCTCGCGCTTCCTGATTGAGGGCCACACGCTGCCCAACGGCGGCAGCATCCTCCGGGTGATGCGCGGCAACCGGATGTCGCAGGCCATCGGCGGGGGCAACGTGGAGCAGCGGCTCGCCCAGGGCGGCTCCGCCCGCGCGCAGGAGGAGCAGGCCGTGGCGCGCGCCAACGCCAACACCACCGGCGTGCTGCCCACGCAGCAGAACTACGCGCGGGACCTGGAACTGGAGCTGGAGCTCTTGCGGCGCATCGAGCCCGACGCGGCCGGCCGGCTGGCGCGGCAGGCGGCGCTCGAGTACCCCTGAGGCAGGGGCCCTCCCAGCGCCGCCCGGCGCGTCACTTCTTCCAGGGGCGGGAGATGACGCAGGCGTTGATGCCGCCCACGCCCATGGACAGCTTGCCCGCGCAGCCCTCGGGCGCGGCCTGGGCCTCGTCGAAGACGAAGCGGCCGTGGACGCGCGAAATCTGCTGGTTGAGCTCCGTCTTCTTCAGCGGCGTGGGGAACACCTGCCCGCGCCCGTAGCCCAGGTACTGCGCCGTCAGCTCCCAGCCGCCGCCCGCGGACATGCCGTGGCCGAAGGTGCCCTTGCGCGCGGTGATGAGCACCGACTCCGGCATCACGTCGCGCAGGTTCTGGACCTCCAGGTAGTCCCCCGGCGTCGCGGTGGCGTGCAAATCCCAGCTGCCCACGTCGGCGGGGCCGCAGCCCGCCTGGGCCAGCGCCTCGCGGATGGCCAGCGTGGGGCCCTCCTTGGACGGGGTGATGATGTGGTCCGCGTCCGCGGTGACGCCCACCGAGACGGGCTCCATGCCCAGGGGCTTGAAGCCCTTGGCCGTGAAGTAGTCGTAGTCGCCCAGCACCCAGACCACCGCGCCGCCCGCGATGTGCGTGCCGCGCAGGGCGGTGAGGGGCTTGGAGATGGCCGCGTCCGCGGAGATGACGCGCGCGTTGTAGAAGCCGCCCACGACGAGCGGGTTGGGCGCCGCGTCCGTCATGCCCATGACGACGGCCTTCGCCTCACCCAGCTGCAGGGCGTTCATCGCCAGCTTCAGCCCGTAGCCGAACGACGAGCACGCGGCCACCGGCGCGAACGTCATGCCGGTGATGCGGCCGAGCATCGAAATCTGCGAGGCGGGCGTGTTGTGGATGTTCCACAGCACGTTGGAGGACACGGCGTTCCAGGGCGGCTCCGGCGCGCTCCACTTCTTCTGCAGCCGGGCGTTGCGCGTGCGCTTCTCCTTGATGACGGCCAGCTTCGCGGACTCCACGTCCGCGCCGTCCGGCACGCCGATGGCCTCGATGTCGCGCAGCTCCGCCAGGTACTCGCGCAGCTCCGTGGAGCGGCCCGTCCAGTAGTGCCACCACGCGTCCTCGGCCTCGTCGCGCACGCCCTCGTCCACCGTGGACGGCTCGGGCGGCACGCCCTCGGAGGGCTCGCGCGTCTCCAGCCACTGGCGCAGCACCGCGTTGCGCTCGGGCGCCGCCCAGAAGCGGTCCCACCGGCGCTGGGCGCGGTACAGGTCCAACGAGATGGACTGGATGGTGGGCAGGTCGCCCAGGCCCGTGCCCACGTAGACGTGCGCGCGGGGCCCCAGCGCCTGCAGCTCCTGCTCCAGGCCCGGGTTCTGCGCGAGCGACTGGATGAACGCGCCGATGGCGAACTGCGTCGGCTGCCCCATCTTCCGCTCCAGCTGGGAGAAGCGGTTGGCGGGGAAGCGCTCGTCGATCCACGGCTTGTAGTCCGCCAGCTGGAAGTCCGGCGTACCGACCAGGAAGTTGTCCGGCCCGAAGCCGTTGAAGGGGGACAGCCAGCTCTCGGAGGAC
This sequence comes from Myxococcus sp. AB025B, assembly GCF_006518215.1. Classification (NCBI taxonomy): domain Bacteria; kingdom Pseudomonadati; phylum Myxococcota; class Myxococcia; order Myxococcales; family Myxococcaceae; genus Myxococcus; species Myxococcus sp. AB025B. The sequence continues at coordinate 8,081 of NZ_SRLW01000014.1, read as the reverse complement.
GCGAGGTTCCTCTCGAACGCCTCGATGTTCCTGGACCGGGGGGCGACGACGCCCCAGCCGAAGATGCCAACTCTGCGCACGGTGTGACTTTCCTTGGGCCGCTAGGGGGCGAGCGGCTCAATCTTCAAATTGTCGAAGTGGACGCGGGTCTGCCAGCCCGAGAACCCGAAGTACTGGTTGCGCGAGCCCTCGAGGGGCGTGGCGTCTTTGAGGGTCAGGAACGGCTGGCCGTCCAGCTCCCAGGCGAGGGTGTCGCCGCGGCGGGTCAGCTTGAAGTGGTGGCGCTTGCCCGGCACCACCGCGACCCCATCCCGCGTGGCGCGGTCGGGCGTGTGCTCGCTCCTGCGGGCGATGGCGGACTGGGTGTTCTTCCAGCCGCCGAAGATGAACACGTAGCCGGTGGCGGTGTACTGCAGCCGCAAATCACCCGCGTAGAACGAGCGGCCGTCGCCCCAGGCCTCCACCTTGATGTCGCCCTGCGGGCTGTCCGTCCACGCGTCGAACTCGATGACCGCGTCGCGGGGCAAAGGGCGCTTGAGCCACACGGGGCGGTTGTGGAGCTGCTCCACCACCAGCGCGCCGTCGACGATGCGCGTCGCGGTGGGGTTGGTGACGTTCCACGCGTCGCCGAGCGTGTCGCGCTCGAAGTCGTCCGCGTACGGACCCGGGGGGATGGCCGGCGTCGCGGCCGCGACCTTGGCGGGCAGCCGGTCCGGCGTGTCCACGCGCAGGTTGTCCCAGAAGATCTGCGACTCGAAGCCGGACAGGCCCAGCCTGTCGTTTCCCGGCCCCTTGAGCGGGCGCGGGTCATCCAGCTCCAGGAACAGCTCCCCGTCGATGGACCAGCGGAGCAGCGTGCCCCGGCGCTCGATGCGCCAGTGGTACGTGCGGCCCGCCTGCACCGGCGTGCCCCGCGCCTCCACCTTCACCCGGGTGTCGTCCTTGAACACGGAAGCCAGGTCCGCGGCGCCGCCCGACGACTCCGCCTTGCGCTGCGCGCGGCGCTGGAGCGCGTCCAGCGTGGGCGCGTTCAAGTCCAGCCGGGCGATGGCCGACACGGAGTTGTTCTGGCCGCCCTGCATCAGCACGTAGCCGGAAGCCGGGTCCACGCCGTTGCCGAAGAGCTCCACCCGGATGTCGCCCTCGGGCAGCTCCGAGCGCACGTCCAGCTCCACCGCCACGTCGTCCGGCAGGGGCGCCTGCAGCCACAGCGGGTTGTTCTTCACCCCCGGCGCCAGCAGCTCGCCCTGAATCACCCGCCAGTAGCCGCCCGTGGTGAAGAAGTCGCGCTTCACCACGCCCGGGTCGCTGAAGTCCTGGATGTAGGGGATTGTCGCCGTCACCTCCGCGTCACCGCGGAAGAGGACGTGGTGGATGAGGGGGAACTGGATGACGAGGATGAGGCCGACGAGCACGGCCCAGCCCCGGCGCGACAGTCCCTCGGGCTTCACCCAGGCTCCCTGAGCCAGGGGCTCCTGCCCGGCGGATGGCTCCGGGGGGGACTCCTGCTTCTCCTTCTCCTTGCGCCTGGCCTGGCCCATCAATCCTTCGGGGGTTTTCCGGGGGGAAAGGCGGCGGAATCTACGCGCCACCCGCGTGGAGGTAAAGCACGGCCGACGGCGGGGGGAGGCCGGCTACTTGACCCCCCAACGTTTCTCGAGCGCCCGTTGCTCCGCCTGCCGCAGCTTCACGCGCTCCTTCTCCGCGCGCTGCTTGTCGGCCTCCTCGGGGGAGGGGCGCATGGCCAGCTGGTAGACGGAGCCCGCGATGGCGAACATGCCCGCCGCGACGATGACGCCCCAGGGACGGCTCGCCACCGCCTCCACCAGGCTGCCGAACTGGTGCAGCGCCGCCAGCGCGCCGATGACGAGCACCCACCCGCCCGCCGCGGAGGCGACGAGCGCGCTGACCACCCGGTGCAAGAGCGCGCCCACCAGCCCGCCGATGATGAACCCCGGCGCGAAGCCGAGCAGGAAGTCCTGCGGGCCGGCGATCTGCCCGGCGACCAGGCCCAGCGGCACGCCCAGGCCCACGAAGGTGATGGCGGGCGGGAAGAGGAAGCCCAGCACCAGCAGCACCCCCGCGGCGATGGACGGCGCCCTGGGGTCCAGGTCCGGCAGGCCCAGCTTCACCGCCACCGCGCCCGTCCACACCAGGCCCAGCAGCGCGCCGATGGGACCGGCCAGCACCCGGAACACCCGGGGGCCTCCGCCGACCAGCAGCAGCGTCACGCCGACGACACAGCAGACGATGCCCGCCCACATCGGCAGGAGCCGGTAGATGGCGACCCAGCCCGACGGATTGAACTCCTGATAGGCCCTGAGTGCCTGGAGGAGGCCTTCCATGACTTCCGACTCCTTCGCATTGCGGCGCGGCTCGAGCCGCCCCCGAGGGGCGCGGGCGCCGACGATGTAGCTTAAGCGTAGCGCTTCAGCGCCAACAGCAGCAGCACCACGAAGACGGCGGCGCCCAGGGCCGCGAAGCCGTAGAGGGCCCGGGGCGTGGAGGTGCGGCGCAAGAGCTCCTCGGCCTGGGCGCGGTCCTGGGGGGCGGGATTGCTCGCCAACAGACGCTCGGCCTGGCGTCGGGCCCCGGCGACGTCACCGGCCTCCTTGAGGGCCCAGGCCGCGCGGACCTCGGGGGAGCCGGGCGGCTCGGGCGTCTGTCCGCCTTTCGCCATGGGCCCGCTGTATACCGGGGAATGCGAGCACCCGTCGACGGTATATAGATGCGCTCTATGTCCGCGCGGCGCCTGACCCGACGAAACCTCCTGCTCGGCACCTCCGCGCTCGTCCCGCTGCTGTCTGGGCGTGCGCGCGCCTTCGGTGAGAAGAACCGCTTCATCCCCGCGGTGGCGAAGCACGGCGGCCGCTGGGACGGGCGGCTGTCGGGCCTGCGTCGGATTGCGTGGGAGCTGCAGCGGCGCACCTCGGTGGAGGTGGTGCCGGACGCGCGCCCATTCGCGCTGAGCAGCCCCGACCTCTTCGAGTACCCCTTCCTGTACTTCGGCGGCGACGGCGCGTTCCCCGCGCTCAGCGAGGCGGAGGTGACCAACCTGCGCCGCTACCTGACGTACGGCGGCTTCATGCTGGCGGACGCCAACGACGGCAGCGACGGGGACGGCTTCGACGCCAGCTTCCGCCGGGAGCTGCGGCGCGTGCTGCCGCAGAGCCCGCTGACCGAGGTGCCCTCCACGCACGTGGTGTTCAAGTCCTTCTTCATGCTGGACGCGGCGCCCGGGCGGCTGCTCAACAAGCCGCAGCTCCTGGCGGCCAACCTGGGCAAGCGCGCCGCGGTGCTGTACTCGCAGAACGACGTGGCGGGGGCGTGGAGCCGCAACGAGACGGGCGACTACGAGTTCGACGTGAGCCCCGGCGGCGAGCCGCAGCGCGAGCTGGCGGTGCGCCTGGGCATCAACGTCTGCATGTACGCGCTCTGCCTGGACTACAAGGACGACGCCGTCCACCTGCAGCTCATCCTCAACAAGCGGCGCTGACGCGAAGGGCCTCACCTCAAGAGCCTGGATGAACTCCCCCACCTTCAACGCCTGGAAGCTCGTCAGCCTCTCTCCGCTGCCCTCGTGGGCGCTGGTGTTCCTCGCGCTCGGGCTGCTGTTGGGCGTGGGGCTGGCGGCCTGGGGCGTGCGCCGCGAGCCCGCGCGTGGCCGTCGCATCCTCTTGTGGGCCCTGCGCGTGGGCGCGGGCGTGGCCGCGCTCTTCTTCCTGCTGGAGCCGGGCATCCGTCACCTCCAGGTGGCGCGGATGAAGAACCGGGTGGCGGTGCTGGTGGACCGCTCGGCGTCCATGGGCTTTCCCACCGAGCCGGGCGGACCCACGCGCAACGCGCAGGTGGCCGCGTTCCTGGAGAAGGCGGGCCCGGCGTTCGCGGCGCTGCAGGACCGCTTCACGGTGGAGATGTACGGCGTGGACCCGGAGCTTTCGCCGGTGACGCCCGCGTCGCTCGCCAAGGAGCCGCCCCGGGCGGGCACCACGGACCTGCTCGCCGCGCTGCGTGCGTCGGCGGGGGCGGGGCAGGGCGCTCGCAAGCTGTCCGGCGTGCTGCTGTTCAGCGACGGCGCGGACAACGCGGAGCTGAAGGCGGGCGTGGTGGGCCGCGCGCGCGCGGCGCTCGCGGACCTGGGGGTGCCGGTGTCCACCTTCACCGTCGGCCAGGAGGCGCTCAAGGACCTGTCGATTGAAGGCCTCAAGGTGGATGACTTCGCCTTCGTGCGCAACTCGCTCACGGTGGAGGCGGAGATCCACGGCAAGGGCTTCCGGGGCAAGGAGATTCCCATCGTCCTCAGTCAGGAGGGCAAGACGGTGGCCACCAAGACGGTGCGCCTGGAAACCAACGACGACGTGAAGCCGGTGTCCTTCACCTTCACGCCGGACCAGACGGGCCGGTTCGTCTACACGGTGTCGGTGCCCACCTTCCCGGACGAGGCGGTGGCGGACAACAACAGCCGCTCCTTCACGCTGAAGGTCATCCGGGACCGGGTGCGCGTGCTGCTGGTGGTGGGCCGCCCCTCGTGGGACGAGCGCTACCTGCGCGGGCTGCTCAAGCAGGACGCGAACGTGGACCTCATCTCGTTCTACATCCTGCGCACGCTGTCGGACGACCCGGGGACGTCGAATGACCGGGAGCTGTCGCTCATCCCGTTCCCCATGGAGGAGATCTTCGACACGAAGCTGGACACCTTCGACGTCGTCATCTTCCAGAACTTCGGACACTCGGACCCGTCGCTGTCCATCGCCGAGTACGAGCGCAACCTGGAGCGCTACATCCACAACGGCGGCGCCTTCGTGATGATTGGCGGCGACAGCGTGCTGGGCGAGGGCCGCGCCACCATGCCCACGCTGATGGACGCGCTGCCCGTGGCCGCCGCGGGCCCCGCCAACCTGGACGCGTTCACCGCGCGCCTGACGCCGGAGGGCCTGCGCCACCCGGTGACGGCCATCGGCACCGGCGCCTCCAGCACCGAGGCCGCGTGGGGCGAGCTGCCCCCCATCCCCGGCATCAACCTGACGCGCGCGCGGCAGGGCGCCACCGTGTTGCTGGAGCATCCGCATCTCACCTCGGACGGGAAGAACGCGCCGCTCGTCGCCGTGTGGGACTACGGCCGGGGGCGCGCGCTGGTGATGGCCACGGATGCGTCGTGGTACTGGGCCTTCGCGGCGCACCGGGATGGCTCGCCCAGCCGCGCGTATGACCGCTTCTGGGGCAACGCGCTGCGCTGGCTGGTGAGGGACCCGGACCTGACGACGCTGAAGGTGACAGCGGACCCGCCCTCGGTGGAGCCGGGGCGCCCGGTGGCGGTGGTGGTGCAGGCGCGCAGCGCGGACTACCAGCCGGCGCAGGACGCGCAGGTGCGCGTGGAGCTGTTCTCCGTGGCCGCGCAGAAGCCGGTGGCGGTGCAGACGGGGGCGACGGGGCCGGACGGCGTGGTGCGGCTGGAGTTCGCGCCGCCGGAGCCGGGACCGTGCAAGCTGCTCGCCACGGCGAAGAAGGGCGAGACGGAGCTGGGCCAGGGCGAGGACGCGGTGGCGGTGCGCGCCGTGGGGCCGGAGCTGTCGGACGCGTCGGTGCGGCCGGAGCTGATGGAGCAGGTGGCCAAGGTGACGGGCGGCAAGGCGTACAAGCTGCCCCAGGACAGCCTGCCGGATGTTCCGCTGTTGGACCCGCCCGTGGTGGAGGTGGGCCGCGCCAAGGACCAGCCGCTGTGGGACCGCTGGTACTACCTGGTGGCCCTCATCGGGCTGCTCGGCGCGGAGTGGTTCGCGCGGCGCCGCTTCGGCTACGTCTGACGCACGGGCCCGGAACAAGGGCGGCTGGGGCGTGTTCGCCAGGTGCGGTAGAGAGGGGACTTCGAGCCCCTGCCTGGAGCCCTTCTTGCGTCACGTCCTCGCGCTACTCCTCATCGTCCTTCCCCTGTCCCCGGCCTTCGCGCAGTCGCTGCCCGCCGACTTCGACGCCACCCTCGAGAAGGCGATGAAGACCTTCGACGTGCCCGGCATCGCCGTGGCCGTGGTGAAGGACGGCAAGGTGGTGCTGTCCAAGGGCTATGGCGTGCGCAAGCTCGGGGACAAGACGCCAGTGACGGCGGACACGCTGTTCGGCATCGCCTCCAACAGCAAGGCCTTCACGGCGGCGGCGCTGGCGATGCTCGTCGAGGAGGGCAAGCTGCAGTGGGACGACCGCGTGGTGGACCACCTGCCGTCGTTCCAGATGCACGATGCGTACGTCACGCGCGAGCTGACGATTCGAGACCTGCTCGTGCACCGCAGCGGGCTGGGGCTGGGCGCGGGGGATCTGCTCTACTTCCCGCAGTCCACCTTCACCGAGGACGAGATTGTCTCCAAGCTGCGCCACCTGCCCCCGGCGTCGAGCTTCCGCAGCAAGTACGCGTACGACAACATCCTCTACCTCGTGGCGGGCAAGGTCATCGAGAAGGTGAGCGGCCGGCACTGGCGTGACTTCGTGCGTGAGCGCATCTTCGTGCCGGTGGGCATGCGCGACAGCAGCACGCTCTTCAAGGCGCTGCGCGTGAGCGCCAACGTGGCCACGCCGCACGCGAAGGCGGACGGCGTGCTCAAGGCCATCTCGCCCATGGGCTTCGAGAACAACGCGCCCGCGGCGGCCATCAACTCCAGCGTCAATGACCTGTCCAAGTGGATGCTGACGCAGCTGGCGCTGGGCGTGATTCCGGGGACCGACGGCAAGAAGCGGCTGTTCAGCGAGGCGCAGTCGAAGGAGATGTGGGCGGCGCAGACGGTGATGAACGTCACCGAGCCCTCCAAGCCGCTCGCCGGGCTGCGCGCGAACTTCGCCGCGTACGCGCTGGGCTGGTCCTTGCGCGACTACAAGGGCCACAAGCTGGTGGGCCACGGCGGCGCGCTGCCGGGCTACTACTCGCGGGTGATGCTGGTGCCGGAGCTGAACCTGGGCGTCGCGGTGCTGACGAACCAGGAGGAGCGCGGGGCCATCGAGGCGCCGATGTGGACGGTGCTGGACGCCTTCATGGGGGGGCCCGCCACGGACTGGGTGGCCGCGTTCAAGGCGGATGACGACGCGAAGCGCGCCAAGGCGGAGGCCCAGGTGGCGGGGCTCCGCGGCAGCCGCAACGCCCAGAGCAAGCCGTCGCTCCCGCTCGACGCGTACACCGGCACGTTCCGCGACGCGTGGTACGGCGACGTGACGCTGACGCGGGAGGCGGACAAGCTGGTGCTGCGCTTCAGCCGGACGCCGGGCCTCGTGGGGGAGGTGGAGCACTGGCAATACGACACCTTCGTCGCGCGCTGGAAGGACCGCTCGCTCAACGCGGACGCGTTCGTGTCCTTCTCGCTCAAGCCCGACGGCGCGGTGGGGGAGATGCGCATGCAGCCCGTCTCACCGCTCACCGACTTCAGCTTCGACTTCCAGGACCTGCGCTTCACGCCCGTGAAGAAGGCGCCCGCCGCCGTCGCGAAGCCCGTGCCCTGAAGAGGGGCCGCTCTGGGACTCGCCCGTCCGGCCAGCAATGCCAGACGGGCGCGTCACCGGGTGAATCGGGCCGCTACTGCTTCTCCACCACGCCGCACGCCAGGCGACCGCCGGCGTCACCGGTCGGGTCCGTGGCGTAGTCGTCCTCCTTGACGTGGACGACGACGGCCGAGCCGTCCTTGTCGAACAGCGACTTCACCGTCAGCCCGCCCTGGGCGAACGTGTCGAACTGCACCTTGCCGTCCTGGCCCACGTAGAGGTTGGGCAGGTCGCCCAGGTGCTTGCCCTTGTGGGCCATCATCCCGTGCGCCTTCTTCGTCGGGTTGAAGTGCGCGCCGGCCGTCTTGAACTCCGGCGCCTCGCACTTGCCCGTCTCGTGGATGTGGAAGGCGTGCTGGCCGGGGGGCAGGTCGTGCAGCGTGCCCTTGATGAGGACGCCCTGCTTGGCCTGCTCGAAGGTGATTTCGCCCACGTCCTTGCCCTGCGCGTCCTTCACCGTCGCCTTCGCCGTCTCGCCCTTGGGCGCCTCCTTCTGCGCCGGCGCCGCGGCGGCGGCGAAGAAGGAGGCGCCCAAGGGCGAGACGGCGAAGGCGACGGTGAAG